>QBXO01000034.1 GCA_003284565.1 SAR116 cluster bacterium AG-321-K23 | reverse complement strand
GTCAATAAATAATAGAGATAATTTCAATAATAAGAATAGAATAATAATTTGGCCTGAAACTAGTTTTGAAGGTTCCATCCCTAATGAAACAAAATTATTGTCTAGTATTAGTAAAAATATACTAACTAATAAAAAAACAACATTGATTTTAGGTCTTTTAAGATCTGATGAAAACAGAATTTTCAACTCACTTGTTTTCTTAAATTCTAAGGGAGAAATAATATATAATTATGACAAGATAAAATTAGTACCATTTGGGGAATATATTCCATTTCGACAATATTTAGGTGCTTTTACAGATATTTTAGCTCCAAAGGATTTTACTAGTGGCAAATTAAAATCTAATCCAACTATTCATGGATTTGGGAAAATTATCACTTTAATTTGTTATGAAATCTTATTTAAAAATGAGATGGTTAGTAGAGTCACTAAAAATACTAATTTATTAATTAATATTACTAATGATGCATGGTTTGGCGAGACAATAGGTCCTTATCAACATTTAGCCCTGGCAAAAATTAAAGCTGTAGAATTTGGTTTATCACTTGCAAGGGTTGCTAACACAGGAATTTCAGCTTACGTTTCACCCTATGGAGAAATAATTGGTAAAATTAATCTTGACGATGAAGGAGTAAAAACTTTTAATTTAATTCCTGCATTGGAACATACTCTATACAAAATTTATGGAGATTATATTTTTATTGTTTCAATTTTTATTTTGTTAATTATAAACAAAATATACAATTTAAATTTCAAGGATGAAATATTTAATGAAAAATAACTATTTTTTTACTTCTGAGTCTGTATCAGAAGGTCACCCAGACAAAATTTGTGATAGAATATCAGATGCTATTGTAGATTTAATGTTAAAAAAGTATCCTGAAGCTAGAGTTGCATGTGAGACAATGGTTTCAACTAATAGGACAATAGTTGCTGGAGAATACAGGCTTCCAAAGGGTATCGATATTACTAGTGATGAGATTGAAAAATTAGTTAGAAAAACAGTTTATGATATTGGTTATGAGCAAGAAGGATTTCATTGGCAAAAAATGCATTTTGAATGTCATCTTCATTCTCAATCTTCAAACATTGCTATTGGTGTAGATAAATCAGGCAATAAAGACGAAGGCGCAGGTGATCAAGGTTTAATGTTTGGCTATGCTTGCGATGAGACGGATGCGTTAATGCCTGCGCCAATTTATTATTCACATAAAATATTAAAAGAATTAGCAGAAATTAGACATAAAGATAAAAATTGTATTTTGTTACCAGACAGTAAGTCACAATTAACATTAGAATATAAAGATGGTAAGCCTGTTAGAGCAAGTTCTGTTGTTGTATCTACACAACATAAAAAAAATTGTTCACAAGATGATATTCGTGAAATTGTAAGAGAAACAGTAATTAAAGTTTTACCAGAAGGGTGGATGTGTCCAGAAAATGAGTTTTACGTTAACCCGACAGGCATCTTTGAAATTGGTGGCCCTGATGGTGATGCCGGTCTTACAGGAAGAAAAATCATTGTAGATACTTATGGAGGAGCATCACCTCACGGTGGGGGAGCATTTTCCGGGAAAGATCCTACTAAAGTTGACAGATCAGCTGCATATTTGACTAGATATTTAGCCAAAAATGTTGTTGCGGCTGGTCTTTCATCAAAGTGTACAATACAAATTGCCTATGCAATTGGTGTTTCTAAACCACTTTCTTTATATGTAAATACAGGAGGAACTGGAAAAATAGAGGATTATAAAATTGAAAAAATACTTGAAAATTTAGTTGATATGTCACCAAGAGGTATTAGAGAACATTTGAAACTTAACAATCCAATTTATGTTCCAACATCTGCATATGGTCATTTTGGAAGAATACCAAATGAATTAACTGAGGGTTCTTTTTCATGGGAAAAGACCGATCTTGTTGACGCAATTCTAGAGAGACTTTAGATCATTTGAATATATACGATTTTAGATCAAATCCAATATTTTTTGGAAGAAGAAAGGGTAGAAAATTATCAAAGTCTAGTCAGTTAGCTTTAAAAGAGGGAAAAAGGTATTTCATTCAAAAAAAAGATTTAAATAATATTACAAATTCTAAAAAATATATAATTCTTGAAATTGGCTTTGGTGATGGAGATAATTTAATAAATTCTGCAAAAACTAACCCTGAAATATTTTATATCGGGTCTGACCCATTTCTAAATACAACTAGTAAATGCTTAGAAAAAATTATTAAATATAAAATTAAAAACGTCGTAATTTGGCCAGACGATGTTAGAAAAATCATATATTTGTTTCCAAAAAATAGTATTTCAAAGATAAAAATACTATTTCCAGACCCTTGGCCCAAAAAAAAACATAAAAGTCGAAGACTAATACAGGATGATTTTTTAGAGATAATATATTCAATTATTAAACCAAAGGGTACTATTACAATTGCTACTGATCATGATGAATTAAAATGTTGGACTTTAGAAAAATTTCAAAGATATGGAAAGTTTGAATGGATTGTAAAAACTTGTAAAGATTGGGAAACAAGACCGGCTGATTGTTTTCAAACTAAATATGAGCTAAAATCTATAATGCAGAAAAGAAAACCGAGTTGGTTTATTTTCCAAAAAATTAAAATCTAATCTTAATTTAGATTTTGTATCCAAATATATTGATTTTTTTAGAAAAAAAATTATTATAAACGACGTCGAGTGGGTCTTTAGACTCACTTTTTTTATTTATGGAAATTTATGATAAATGGTAGAAGAACAAATAAAAGGCATATTGTTTTTAAGATTAAAAAAATTGGGATATCATCTTATTCGTGTTAAATTAATTAAACTTGGCGAAAAAAAAACATTGCAGATTATGGCAGAGCGAATTAAAGATAAAAAAATGGATATTGAGGATTGTGTTTTTTTAAGTAAGCATATCTCAATTTTATTAGAAGTTGATGATCCAATAAGCTCTTCCTACGAACTAGAAGTATCTTCTGGAGGTGTTGCAAGACCTTTAACAATGATAGATGATTTTAAATCATTTAAAAATAATAGGGCTAAAATAGTGCTAAAAGAAAAATTTTTAGGAAAAAAAACTTATAAAGGCTTTCTTGGAGGAGTGGATGATGACGGAAAAATTTTACTCGAAACAAATGATTATGAAATTAAGCTAAATTTTTTTGAGATTGAAAAAGCCAATATCGACCCAAATTGGGCTTTAAAAAACAACCAAATAAACTGATTTACTGTTACATGAGGAAATAAGATGGAAGTAAAATCCATACCAAGATTAGAGCTTATCCAAGTAGCTGAAGCTGTCTCCAGAGAAAAGTCTATTGATAAAGAAGAAGTAATAATTGCCATGGAAGAAGCTATTGAGAAAGCGGCAAGATCAAAATATGGTCTAGAAAGAGATATAAGAGCTAATATTGATAGAAAAAACGGATCTATAAACATAGCACAATTTATCGAAGTTGTTGAAAATGTTGAAAATGAGTCAACTCAAATGACATTTATAGAATCTCAAAGAAGAAATCTAAATCTTGAGCTTGGAGAGTTTTATAAACAAACTCTTCCACCAATTGATTTTGGAAGGATTGCAGCACAAACTGCTAAACAAGTAATCTCTCAAAAAGTAAGAGAAGCAGAACGACAAAGACAATTCCAAGAATACAAAGATCGGGTAGGAGAAATAGTTGTTGGTACGATTAAAAGAGTTGATAACCAATCGATAACAATTGATTTAGGTAGAGCTGAAGCCATAATAAAAAAAGATCAAATGATACCACGTGAACAATTGAGACCTGGTGACCGTTTAAGATGTTTTATTGTAGAAGTAAGTGAACAAACTAAAGGTCCTCAAATATTTTTGTCTAGAGCATCTAATGATTTTTTAGCTGCTTTATTTACCCAAGAAGTTCCAGAAATTTATGATGGAATAATTGAAATAAAAGGTGTTGCAAGAGAACCTGGTAGCAGAGCCAAAATCTCAGCTTTTTCTAATGATCCTAGTATAGACCCTGTTGGTGCATGCGTTGGGATGAGAGGATCAAGAGTTCAAGCTGTAGTAAGTGAATTACAAGGAGAAAAAATTGAAATTATACCATGGACAGAAGATCCTGTTACCTTTGTAATTAACGCTCTTGCACCTGCTGTACCCTCAAAAGTAGTAATGGATGAGGACGCTACTAGGATGGAAGTTGTTGTTCCAGACGATCAATTATCTCTTGCTATAGGCCGAAGAGGCCAAAATGTTCGATTGGCTTCACAACTAACTGGATGGTTTGTTGATATTCTGACTGAGGCAGAAGAATCAGAAAAAAGACAAGAGGAATTTTCTGAAAGAAGTAAGATCTTTATTGAGGCTCTTGATATAGATGATGTTATAGCTCATTTGATGGTTAGTGAGGGGTTTGTTACTATTTCTGAAATTGCAGAAGCTTCACTTGAAGAGCTTATGTCAATAGAGGGTTTTGATGAAGATTTATCATTAGAATTAAGTCAAAGAGCTAAGAATTTTGTAAAAGTAGAATCTGAAAGAATAGATAGTGAACTAACAAAACTTAAAGTAAAAGACGATTTATATAATTTTAGTGAACTGAGCAAATCAAATATTTTAACCTTGGCTGAAAATAATATTAAAACTTTGGACGATCTTGCTGAACTGGATAGTGAAGAGCTTTTTAACTTGTTAGGAGATAAAACTTTTATTAATGAGGATGATGCTGGTTCAGTAATTATGAAAGCGAGACAACATTGGTTTGCTGAAGATAAAATCGATTAATAATTTATAGTTAAGGGAATTTTTGTTATGGCAGATAAAGTAAATGGACAAAGAAAAAAATTAAGTCTTTCTTCTGGTGGAAAATTAACCTTAAAAAATTCAATTACTTCAAATAAGTCTCCTAATAGTATTAGTGCCAACTCACGAATTAGTAGAGGCACAGTGCAAGTTGAAGTAAAAAGAGCAAAAAGGTCGTCTAATAGATTGAATTCAACTGAAAATATATCTCCTGAAAATTCCTCAGGGTTAAGTGTTCAAGAAATTCAATCTCGTAGTAAGAAATTGCAAGAAGGTCTAGCAAAAACTGCTGCAGAGGCTGAAATAATTGCATCTGAAAAAATAGAAAAAGCTAAGTTAGAAGAAGCTAGAATTGCTGCAAATGCATTAGAAGCTGTGGAAGCTGCATCTTCTTTAGCGCCAAAAGATAAATTGTTGGCAAGAAGAAAAGCTGAAACTGAAGAAATACTTGAAATAAAAAAGATTGAAGAAGAGCAAGTCAAACTTCAAATTGATGCAAAACTTGCAGAAGAAGCAGCCCTTCAAGCAGAAAAAGACAGGCAAAAATTAACAGATACTGAATTATTACCTAATACCAATAAATCATGGATGGTTAATAAGGTGCATGAAAAGGAAATTTTTAAAGAAAATTTAAAAAAACCATCTTGGCATAGAGGGATGCAAGAGAAAAGGCAAGGTAAAATGACAATTGCACGTGCCTTGGATTCAGAAAATGTTAGAGTTAGGTCATTAGCATCAATTAAAAGAAGACGTGAGAAAGCTAGAATGCAAGCTGACCAGACTCCTGCGGTAAAACAGTTTAGAGAAGTTATAATCCCAGATACAATAACCGTTTCAGAATTAGCTAATAGAATGACTGAAAAAACTGCAGACGTAGTTAGGGAGTTAATGAAGAATGGTATAATGGCCACAGCTACTGAAGTAATAGATTGTGAAACAGCTGAATTGATCACAACTGAATTTGGCCATAAGCCAAAAAGAATTTCAGAAGCAGATGTAGAATTAGATCTTATTATTGAAGAGAGCAGTCCTGAAAATCTAGTTTCTCGTCCTCCAATTGTTACAATTATGGGCCACGTAGATCACGGTAAAACATCATTATTAGATGCTCTTAGGGAAAGCAAGGTTGCTGACGGAGAAGCTGGAGGTATTACTCAACATATAGGTGCGTACCAAATAACAACTAAGTCAAAATCTAAAATTTCATTTATTGACACACCCGGACATGAAGCCTTTACAGAAATGAGAGCCAGAGGAGCCAATGTTACAGATATTGTTATATTGGTTGTTGCTGCCGATGACGGTATTAAACCGCAAACAATTGAGGCAATTAAACATGCAAAAGCTGCAGATTGTCCAATCATTGTGGCTGTAAATAAATGTGATAAGCCTGAAGCCAATCCTCAAAAAGTAAGAACTGAATTACTTCAACATGACTTAATACCTGAAGAGATGGGAGGCGATGTTCAATGTATTGATGTATCTGCTAAAAACAAACAGGGATTAAACGACCTAATAGATGCGCTTGATTTACAATCAGATATAATGGAGTTAAAAAGTGATCCTTCAATTAGTGCAAATGGAGTTGTTGTTGAGTCTAAAGTTGAACGAGGTAAAGGCTCAGTTATAACTTTGCTTGTCAAAGTAGGAACATTAAATGTAGGAGATATTTTAGTAGTTGGTACTGTATCAGGAAAAGTTAGAGCGCTAATTAATGACGTAGGTGAAAGAATTAACAAAGCTGGTCCATCAATGCCAGTTGAAGTTCTAGGTTTGTCAGGAACACCAAATGCAGGCGATTTAGCGCACGTTGTTGAATCTGAATCAAGAGCAAGAGAAATTGCTGAATATCGACTTAGAAAAAGTAAACAAAAAGAAGCAACATTGTCATCTAGAGGATCTGTAGAACAAATGTTAGCTAATATACAAACTGGCGAAGCTTCAGAACTACCTGTTATAATAAAAACGGATGTGCATGGATCCTTAGAGGCTATAAAAGCAGCATTAGAAAAAATAGGAAATTCAGCTGTCAAAATAAGAGTTTTATCTGGTGCGGTTGGAGCAATTAGCGAATCAGATATTTCTCTTGCCTCCGCTTCATCTGCTCTTGTATTTGCTTTTAACGTAAGAGCCATACCACAAGCTAGAGAACTTTCAAGAAGAGATAATGTTGAAATTAGGTATCATTCAATTATTTATGAATTGATCGAAGATGCAAAATTAGCCTTGACCGGTATGTTAGATCCTGATTTACAAGAAAATTTTATAGGTTATGCAGAGATTAAACAGGTGTTTTCGGTTTCTAAAATTGGTAAAATTGCGGGGTGTCTGGTCACAGAAGGTATTGTAAAGAAAGGCTGTAGCTTTCGTTTACTCAGAGACAACACAGTAGTTCATCAAGGAAAGCTAAAAACTTTAAGAAGATTTAAGGATGAGGTTAAAGAAGTTCGCGAAGGTACTGAGTGTGGAATGGGATTTGAAAATTATAACGACATTCAGGTAGGTGATGTTATGGAATGTTTTGAAGTAAAAGAAGTTGCAAGGAATTTAGATTCTATAGATAAAAAAGTTGGTTAAAATTTAATATGACAAGTAATTTTTTATTTAATTCAAAAAAAAAACTTAAAAAAAGCACCTTTAAATCTCAGAGACAGCTAAAGGTTGGTGAAGAGTTAAGGCATTTAATTTCAAATGCACTTCTCCGTGAAAGTTTTTATGACGAACATATTAAAAACAATAATATTACAATCACTGAGGTTGATTTAAGCCCAGATTTAAAAAATGCTAAAGTTTTTGTGATGCCACTGGGAGGAAAAAATAAGCTTGATGTATTAAATAGTTTGAACAAAATAACGAGTCGTCTGAAAAAGATTATATCAAATAGTATTGGTTTAAGACAAACGCCAAATCTTTCATTCAAGATAGATGAAACATTCGAGTATGCCAAAAATATTTACGATATTCTTGAAAAAATAAAAAAATAAAAGCTTTTATTATTATTAATGGTTGAAACAAATTTAAACAAAATTAGTGGATGGATTATTTTAGATAAACAAAGTGGAGTAACTTCCCGTCAACTTGTTTCAAAAATCTCTAAAACCCTTAAAATTAAAAAAATTGGTCATGGTGGAACTTTGGATCCATTGGCTACAGGAATATTACCAATAGCCCTAGGTGAAGCAACTAAATTAATCTCTTTTGTACAAAACAAAAAAAAAAAATATTCTTTCACAATTAAGTGGGGAGAAGCAACGGATACTGACGATACTGAAGGAAAAATTGTAAAAAAGTCTGATTTTAGACCTAATAAAGAAGAAATTCAAAATGCTTTATTTTCATTTATAGGAAAAATTAATCAAAAACCACCAAACTTTTCAGCGATTAAAGTTAATGGTAAACGTTCTTATAATTTAGCTAGAAAAAATATCCAAATTATACATAAATCAAGACCAATTGAAGTTCATGCATTTAAATTAAAAAAAATTTTAAATATTGACTATGCTGAGTTTGAAGTTATTTGTGGTAAAGGAACATATGTAAGGTCACTGGTTAGAGATTTATCAGAAAAGTTAAATACAAGAGGGCATGTTACTAAGCTAAGAAGACATGTAGTTGGTGACTTTAATGAAAAAGATACGATTTTTATAGATTTTTTTAAAGAAATAATACATAGTCCATCTCTTTTAAAAAAAATCAAACCTATTGAAAAAGTGCTAGACGACATCCCGGCACTTTTCTTAACTGAGACAGAGGAAATAAAACTTAGGCAAGGTCAAAAAATCAGCTTAAATTCATTAAAATTTAGAGATAATTTTATTAAAACGTATCCAAATTATCAAAAATTTGAAAGGGTTTGTACTGTTAGTAACAATAAACTCGTCGCACTTATTGAAATAGATGATGGATTGGTAAAGCCTAAAAGAGTAATTCATTATTAAAAAGAAAGGTAAATATGATGTCGATTGATAAAAACAAAAAAATTAAAATTATCAAGGATTTTGGCAGTAACGAAATTGATTCGGGATCAGCAGATGTTCAGGTTGCAATTCTAACTGAAAGAATTAAAAACTTAACTGAACATTTAAAAACACATAAAAAAGATTTTGGATCAAGACGAGGTCTTTTAAGTATGGTTGGGCAGCGCAGAAATTTATTGAAATATATTAAAAATAAAAATGAAGATAGATATTTAAATCTTATAAAAAAATTAGGTTTAAGAAGATAATTGTAAATAAAATAATATTTTAAAAAATATTTTATGTTAGAGGAAAAGGTATGTTTGAAGTATACAGAAAAGAAATCACATGGGGTGGTAAATTATTAACCTTTGAAACTGGTAAAATTGCCCGTCAAGCTGACGGTGCAGTAATGGTTACATATGGAGGTACTACTGTTTTATGCACGGCTGTTGGTGCAGCATCCGCTAAACCAGGGGTTGATTTTTTTCCGTTGACAGTAAATTATCAAGAAAAAGCTTTTGCTGCTGGGAGAATTCCTGGTGGGTTTTTTAAGAGAGAAGGTAGACCTTCTGAAAAAGAAACTTTGGTATCAAGGTTAATTGATAGACCAATTAGGCCTCTCTTCCATAAAAATTATAAAAATGAAACTCAAATAATAGCCACTGTTCTTGCTCATGATATGGAAAATGACCCAGATGTTGTTTCAATCATAGCTGCGTCTGCTGCTTTGACAATTTCAGGGTTGCCTTTTATGGGACCCGTAGGTGCTTGCAGAATAGGATGGGATGGTAATGATTATATTTTGAATCCAACAGTTGAGCAAATGAAAAATCAAAATCTTGATTTAGTAGTATCCGGAACAAAAGAAGGTGTGCTAATGGTAGAATCGGAGGCATCTGAACTCTCTGAAGAAATAATGCTAGGTGCTGTTGATTATGGTCATAAGGAAATGGAGAGTGTCATTAATGCCATAATCGAATTAGCAGAAGTTGCTGCGAAAGAACCTCGACCACTACCAGAAGAACCAACTGAAAAATCTGAATATACAAAAAAAATAAAACCTTTTAGGAAAAAATTCGAAAAAGCCTACAAGGAAATTGATAAATCAAATAGATCAAAATTATTAATAAAAATAAGAAATGATATTTTATCAGAATTTGATGAAACTTCTGATTATAGTTTAGTTTCCACTTTAACCAAAGACCTAGAAGCTGATATAGTAAGGGGCAGTATTCTTAAAACTAAGAAAAGAATAGATGGTAGGGATACTAAGACTGTAAGACCAATAGTAGCAGAAGTTGGAACATTACCTAAAGCCCATGGCTCTGCTTTATTTACTAGAGGAGAAACTCAAGCACTGGTAGTAGCAACTTTAGGTTCTGGTCAAGATGAGCAGATTATTGATGCATTGGAAGGTGAGTATAGATCTAAATTCATGTTGCATTATAACTTTCCACCTTATTCTGTTGGAGAAGCTGGAAGAGTTGGATCTCCAGGTAGGAGAGAAATTGGTCATGGTAAGTTAGCATGGCGAGCGGTTAATCCGTTATTACCTTCAGAAGATGATTTTCCCTATACTGTGAGGATTGTCTCTGAAGTTACAGAATCAAATGGATCTTCTTCAATGGCAACTGTTTGTGGAACTTCTCTAGCTCTAATGGATGCTGGTGTTCCAATTAAAAAACCAGTTGCAGGTATAGCTATGGGTCTAATTAAAGAGAAAAAAGAATTTTCTGTACTTTCTGATATATTAGGTGATGAAGATCATTTAGGTGATATGGATTTTAAAGTTGCTGGAACAATTGACGGCATTACAAGTCTTCAAATGGATATAAAAATTACTTCAATAACTAGAGAGATAATGGAAATTGCTTTGGAACAAGCTAAAGAAGGAAGAGTTCATATCTTAAATGAAATGAGCAAAGCAATCAGTTCTTCTAGGGAAGTTTTGGCAGATACTGCACCGAAAATTACAACTTTAAAAATTAAGTTAGAAAAAATTAGAGACGTTATCGGTCCAGGTGGCAAGGTTATAAGAGAAATTTGTGAGACTACAGGTGCTAAAGTTGATATTGAAGATGATGGTACAGTAAAAATTGCTGCGTCTGATAACGAATCCTCTGAAGCAGCATTAAAGAAAATTAATGACATCGTTGCAGAAGCAGAATTAGGAGTAATATACTCTGGAAAAGTAGTTAAAACAGTTGATTTTGGAGCATTTGTAAATTTTCTTGGATCTAAAGACGGGTTAGTACATATCTCAGAGTTGCAAAATGCTAGAACCGAAAAAACAACCGACATATGTAAAGAAGGCGACACAGTTAAAGTCAAAGTTATTGGCTTTGATGATAGAGGAAAAGTAAAATTATCAATGAAAAGAGTTAATCAAGAAACTGGTGAAGATATTGAGAATTTGAATCAGGAAGATAAGTAAAAAAAGAGGTGCTTTATGAGCAAAATAATCCCAAAAAAAGAATGGATAAAAACTTGGTCTGAAAATGGTGTAGGTTGGATTCAACTAAATCACGACAACAAACTTAACCCTCTGTCAGCAGCTTTCATTATAGCTATTAAGGACGCAGCAGAAGCATTTGACAATGATACATCAATCGGTTGTATTGTTTTAATCGGATCTGAAAAAGCTTTTGCAGCCGGAGCAGATTTAAAAGAAATGGTTAATCTTAATTATGCTTCTGTAATTGAAAATAGGTATATTGAAAATGGTTGGTTAGAGATACCTAAAATTCAAACTCCAATTATTGCTGGGGTAAGAGGCTACGCACTAGGTGGTGGTTGTGAACTTGCTATGATGTGCGACTTTATAATAGCTAATGAAGATGCAAAATTTGGACAACCTGAAATAAATATTGGCGCAATTCCCGGTGCTGGTGGCACACAGAGGCTTACAAGATCAATTGGTAAGTCAAAAGCTATGTTAGCTGTTCTTACCGGAGATATGATGTCAGCAGTTGAAGCTGAAAAATGTGGTTTAGTTGCTAAAGTGTTTAAAAATGAAGATTTTGATGCTTCGATTAATGAGATAGCAGTTAAGATTGCTAACCAGTCAAAACCATTAGCAAAACTTGCCAAACAAGCTGTAAATGTTGCTTATGAAACAACTTTAGAAGAAGGTATTAGGTCTGAAAGAGGATTATTTTATTCAACTTTTGCGCTCGATGATCATGTTGAAGGAATGGAAGCTTTTTCTGAAAAGCGCAAACCTGTCTGGAAAAATAAATAATTAAAAAATCAATCTAAGTTTTCTTGCTTAGGTATTGCAACACTATGTAATCCTCCATCGACATGGTGAACATTTCCTGTTACACCAGATGAAAGATTAGACACTAAGTATAAAGCGGCGCTTCCAACTTCACTTAATTGAGGATTAAATTTAAGAGGGGCAACGTTCTCGGAATATCTAAATACATGTCGAGCTCCTGATATAGCTGCCCCAGCAAGTGTTTTAACGGGACCAGCTGATAATCCATTTACTCGTATATTATGCTTGCCAAGATCCATGGCTAAATATTTAATTGAGGCTTCTAATGCAGACTTTGCTACACCCATTACATTATAGTTGGGTGTAGTTCTTTCGGCGCCAAGATAAGATAGTGTCAGCAAACTACCTCCTTTTGATGACATAAGAGGTAAAGCTGATTTTGAAACCCGTGTGAAGCTGAATGCAGAAATATCTAAGGAATTAAGAAAGTTTTCTCTACTACAATTAACATATTTACCTTTTAACTCTTCTTTGTCAGAATAAGCAATTGCATGAACAACAAAATCAATTTCGTTCCAAACTTTAGAAATTTTTTTAAACATATCTTCTATTGAATTTAACTCATTTGATGACTTAGATACATCACATTCAAAACTTTTATCTGATTTTATTAAGTTCATTAAGGGTATTAGCCTTTTCATAAATCCTTCATTTTGGTATGAAAAAGCTAATTCAGCACCATTGCTAGCTAATATTTTTGCAATACCCCAAGCTATTGAACGTTCATTTGCAACGCCCATTATAAGACCTTTTTTACCTTTCATTATAGACATAGTATATTCTCTTAATTAAATCTAGAAAAAGCAAGGCAGGCATTTGTTCCACCAAAGCCAAAAGAATTTGATAATGCCAAATTTATTTCAATATCGTGAATTGTTTTTCTAGGTATTTCAATAGACCCAATTTCGGGATCATCATTGTTAATATTAGCAGATCCAGAAATAAAATTGTTATTCATCATAATTAAAGTGTATATAGCCTCTTGAACTCCAGTAGCCCCCAAAGAGTGGCCTGTAAGTGATTTAGTACTTGTGAGTTTTGGAAGGTAATCATTAACTTTAAACACTTCTCTAACGGCATGAAGCTCTTGCATATCTCCAACGGGTGTGCTGGTTCCGTGGGCATTTATATAATCAACTTTTTGAGTAATACCCTTGAGAGCCTGATTCATACATCTTATTGCACCCTCACCACTTGGTGCAACCATATCATAGCCATCTGAATTAGCACAATGCCCAACAATTTCACCATAGATTTTAGCGCCTCTTGCTTTTGCGTGTTCAAGTTCTTCTAGAACAAGCATACCTCCACCACCAGCAATTACAAATCCGTCGCGATCAACATCATAAGGTCTTGATGCTAGTTCAGGTGTATCATTATACTTACTTGACATTGCGCCCATTGCATCAAATAAAACAGATAGTGTCCAATCTAACTCTTCACCTCCACCAGCAAACACAATGTCTTGGTTGCCATACTTAATTTGATCAGTTCCAATACCTATACAATGAGCTGAAGTAGAACAAGCTGAAGTAATAGAAAAATTGACACCTTTAATTTTAAAAAAAGTTGCAATACAAGCTGATACTGTAGAACTCATACATCTTGGAACCATAAATGGTCCTACTCTTTTTGGCCCTTTCTCTCTTGCAATATCAAATGATTGAAGCATATTGGCAGTACTAGGTCCTCCTGATCCTGCAATAAGTCCAGTTTTTGGGTTGGAAACTTCTTTATCTGTAAGACCTGCATCTTTTATTGCTTGCTCCATTGAAAGCACGGAATAAGCAGCACCAGCACCCATAAATCGAAGTTGTTTTTTTTCGATGTGATCTTCAAGATTAAGTTTTACTTCACCATGAATTTGACTTCTAAAACCCATTTCTTTGTACTTTTCGGCCTTAACTATTCCTGATTTTT
>QBXO01000033.1 GCA_003284565.1 SAR116 cluster bacterium AG-321-K23 | reverse complement strand
TTCTACGAAGTGGTAATAAGGACGATTAGTGTAATCATCGAAGAGAATCTTTGTTCCTTCTTCTGCAAACTTAAGGCTTGTTAGAAAACAGCAAACTCTAAATCTGCCATCTACCAATACAAGTTTTGGTGTCTTTTTTTGCTTCCATACAAAATCAGTATAGTCAGAAAAGGAATCTATCTTTTCATAACTTAATGGGCGTCCCCACCCGCCAACACCGCCTAAGTTAGAGTGGTGAATATTTAATCTATCATTGTTGCTTTCATTATCCTTTTTTACAACACTAACCCATTCACTTGATGTATCAACTGCTATAACATCGGTGGAAGTGTTGTTGAGCACCCATTTTGTTGATTTTCCACAACCATACTCGCCATACACATCCACTTTCTTAACCTCATCTTTAAATAATGCGTCATCACCATCAAATAACTTCTCTTTTTGTACTTTAGCCATTGCTATGATCTGTTATAGTTTGTCAACAATTCTAGCCATAATAAAAACCTCCTAAAACAACCCTTAATTTTCGAAAAATCTGATACCTTTCAAAGTATTGTTTTCCAAATTTTCAATATTATTACCTATTTCTATAAATGATTTATAAGCTACACTTCCTTTCATTCTTGTATCAGTCATAAAAGGTACCCTTAAATTAATAGATCTTTTTATTTGTGTAGAAACTGGAATATTTCCTAAGTAGTTTAATTTAACATCCAAAAACCTAGTTGTGACGTTTTCTAACATTTTAAACAGACTTTTTGCTTGAGAGGAAGAATTTAGATTTACGATAATTCCAAAGTTGTGGATTTCTTTAAGTAATGAAGAAACTTTAATAAGCGAATAAGCATTTTGATAACTTGTTGAATCATCAGTCATTACAATTATTACTTTGTCTGAAGCAGCCATAAAAGAAACAGTATTCTCTTCTCCACCTGCACCTATATCAACGATCATATAATCAAACTCAGAAGAAATTGTTTCAAATTGTCTTATAAGGTTCATTCTTTCCGTTTGGGGTAAATTCAATAGATTAGAGGTCCCGCCAGCAATAAAACTTAAGTGTGAATTAAATTTAACAATTACATCTTGTAGTTTTTTTCTTCCTTCAACTACATCTTCTAAAGTTTCTGTAGGATTTACTCCCAAAACTAAATTAGTATTAGCCATGCCTAAATCAGCATCTAATAAAATAGTATTTTTTTTATTTAAAGCTAGGGATAAAGACAAGTTTACAGAAACAGTCGTTTTGCCAACTCCACCTTTTCCACTTGCTATTGCGATAGCCGTTGTCATTAACTCTCCATTTTTTAAAACCTAAATAATCATATGACTTAAAAAGTGTAACATCAAGTGTACCTCATATTACAACTAAAAATGTTACGAAATTCTGTAACATTTAGGTATATAATAATGTAATATTACTATTATAATTTAATCCTTAAAGATGATGTTACGTTTAAAGTTACACAACGGCAAAAGGAAACTAGAGCAAAAAAGCAGCTAGCACTTATTATCTGTCATAGTTTAAAAATCTTGTAACTTTTCTTGTAACAAGATTTGGAATTTGTTGGAAAACTGCGGTTACAGTTGCGACTTTGTAACTATTTTGTAACTACAAAAATTGAAAAAAAATAATAAAAACAATGGTTTAAGAAACAAGAACTACTCCCACTCAATAGTACCAGGAGGTTTTGAAGTTATATCATATGTTACTCTATTGATACCTTTGACGTTATTAATTATAGCTGTTGCGGTTTCACTCAAAAACTCATGTGAAAATGGATAATAATCTGCAGTCATACCGTCTAAAGATGTAACTGCCCTTAATGCACATACATAATCATATGTTCTAGTATCACCCATTACTCCAACAGTTTTTACTGGTAAAATTACTGTAAATGCCTGCCAAATTTCATTGTATAATCCATATTTTTTTATCTGTTGAATGTAAATTAAATCTGCATTTCTTAAAATTTCCAATTTTTCATCTGTAATTTCGCCAGGACATCTTATTGCTAAACCTGGTCCAGGAAAAGGATGTCTCTCAAGAAAGTCATTTGGTATGCCGAGTTCCTTTCCCAATATTCTAACTTCATCTTTAAATAATTCTCTAAGAGGTTCAATTAAATCTAAATTCATTTTTTTTGGTAAACCTCCGACATTGTGGTGAGATTTTATAGTTACAGATGGACCTCCAGAGAAACTTACGCTTTCAATAACATCAGGATATAAAGTTCCCTGAGCTAGAAAGCTAACATCACCAATCTTTAAAGCGTATTTTTCAAAAACCTGGATAAATAACTTTCCAATTATTTTACGTTTTTTTTCAGGATCTGTTATCCCTTTTAAACTAGAAAGGAAAAGACTCTTTTCGTTAGCTTCAATTAAATTTAATTTATAATGATTCTTATATAACTCTAAAACTTCTTCACTTTCATTTTTTCTCATCAAACCATTATTTACATAAATACAAGTTAATTGGCTTCCTATGGCCTTGTTAATAAGTATGGCTGTCACTGAGCTATCAACACCACCTGACAAAGCACAAATTACTTTTTTTGTTCCAACTTTTTCTTTTATTTTTTCCATTATTTTTTGGAGATAAGATTGCATGCTCCAATTAAAAGAAAAATTTGATAATTTAAGAAAATTTTTAATTAGAATTTTACCATTTAATGTATGAAAAACTTCTGGATGGAACTGAACTCCATAAAAATGTTTTTTTTCATTTCCAATTATTGCAAAAGGTGCATTTTCAGAATTACCATATACTTCAAAATCTTTAGGTATGCTCGCTACGTGATCTCCGTGAGACATCCATACTTCTTCTTTTTCTTCATTTAAAAATAAACCTTCAAGAAGTCTACTATTCTTACTTTTATTATTTATTTTTACAAAGGATTTCCCAAATTCTGAAGTTCCAGACCCAAAGATGACTGATCCACCTAACATTTTCATCATTATCTGTTGTCCATAACAAATACCTAGAATAGGAACTTCTAAATCATAAATACTTGGAGGTGGCTCAGGGGCGTTATCATTTAAAACACTTTCTGGACCTCCAGAAAATATTATCGCTTTAGGATTAAATTTTTTTAAAAATTCTTCATTTACTCTATTAAACGGATGTATTTCACAATAAACATTTAGCTCTCTTAAACGTCTTGCAATTAACTGAGTAACTTGACTACCAAAATCAATAATTAGAACGAATTCGTTTTCCATTATAAACTTTCTCTTGTTAAGTTGATTGTTCTACCTATTTCTTTGAAACATTGAAATAAAAAAACCATCCATTTTATGTATAGCAGGGTTAATAGTTATACTTTTTTTACCATTATCAAATGGATATTGAAAAGTATTAGTAAGAGATAAATTGTCATTCCACATATTCTTCATATCAATTTCAGAAAAATCACTACTAACTAACATTTTAAATTTTTCAATTTGATCAACGCCCTCTTCAGGTAAAATTGAGCAAGTTACATATGCTAACTTACCCCCTGGAGTAACCATTGTTGATCCTTTTAATAATAACTCAGATTGAATATTAATTAATTCTACCAACTTTTTTTTTGGGAAGTTAAATCTTGAGTCAGGACTTCTCGACCATGTTCCAATACCAGAGCACGGAGCATCTATAAGGACTAAGTCAAATTTTTTTTCTAAACCTTTTGTACTCCAATTCATATCAACTAAACGTGTTTCAACGTTATGAACTCCTGCTCTCTTAAAACGTAAACTTGCCTGTTTTAATCTTTTTTGATTTATATCTAAGGATAATATTCTTCCTTTATTTTTCATTATATCTGCCAAAATAAGAGATTTACCACCAGCACCAGCACATATGTCAGCAACTTGCATACCTGGTTTTGCACCAAGTATCAATGCCGACAATTGAGATGCCTCTCCTTGAATTTCAATATTACCAGACTTATAGAGTTTATTTCCATTTATAGGAAAACGTTTGAGAAACCTTATACCTAACGAAGAATATTTACTAATTTCGAATGGCACATCAATTTTTCTTAATGTATCCAAAATTTCGTTTCTAGTTTTGTTTTTAAGAGTATTGACCCTGATATCAAAAAAAGCTTCTTGATTCAGAGATAAAGCAACATTTTTCCAATCAAGTTTAAAATTTTTCTTTATACTCTCTAACAAAAAATCTGGTAGCTCATAAAACACACATTCAGGCATGTCATTATTAATAAATTTTTTAAAATTCAGATTTTTTAAAAGACATAAATCATTATCATTAAATTTTTTAGTCAACTTATTATTTACGAAAAAAATATTTTTTTTAATTTTTGTAAAATTATTTTTGTAATCAATATTTAAAAAAAATAATTCTAAAATTATCTGTCTGTCAAAAGTTACTTTAAGATTATGCATCTTTAGATGCCAATTAATCTTATTACGATGTTTAATTATGTTCCAAAAACAATTAGTTATAAATCTTCTATCTTTTGAGCCTATATTTTTATTAGACCTAAAATAATTTTGAACCAATTTACTAGCAATTTTTGATCCGTCATCAAAAGATTTTAATAGTTCTAATACACATGAAACTCTATCATAGTCTAACATTAAGATGGTCGATAATTAGGCGCTTCACGAGTAATAGTAATATCGTGAACATGACTTTCTTTAAGTCCAGCATTACTAATTCTTTTGAATACACAATTTTTTTGCATTTGATTAATATCTTTGTTACCAGTGTAACCCATTGCTGATTTTAAGCCACCAACTAATTGATGAATTACATTTTCAGCAGGTCCTTTATATGGAACTTGCCCTTCAATACCTTCAGGAACAAGTTTAAGATTTTCTATTTCTGCTTGAAAATATCTATCAGCAGAGCCTCTTGCCATTGCTCCTAAACTGCCCATACCTCTATATGATTTATAAGATCTGCCCTGAAATAAAAACACCTCTCCTGGTGTTTCATCTGTTCCTGCAAGAAGAGAACCAACCATAACAGCGCTTGCACCTCCCGCAATAGCTTTAGCAATATCTCCAGAATATTTAATACCGC
This sequence comes from SAR116 cluster bacterium AG-321-K23, assembly GCA_003284565.1. Taxonomy (GTDB): domain Bacteria; phylum Pseudomonadota; class Alphaproteobacteria; order Puniceispirillales; family Marisalimonadaceae; genus Marisalimonas. The sequence goes on along the minus strand of QBXO01000033.1, from coordinate 9,255 downwards.
CATCTGCTATAATTGGAATTGAGAATTTATTTGCGACATCTACACAATCAGTAATTGCAGATAATTGAGGAACACCAACTCCAGCAACCATTCTTGTGGTACATATTGAACCAGGTCCAATACCTACCTTAATACCATGCGCTCCTGCGTCAATAAGAGCCTTTGTAGCATCCCCAGTTGCAACATTTCCGCCAATTAGAGCTACTTTTTTTGACATCTTTGATATTTTTGTGACAACATCTAAAACCATTGCACTATGACCATGAGCGGTATCAACAATCAAAACATCAACTCCTGCTTCAATCAAAGCCTCTGCCCTTGAAAGTCCATCTTTTCCAACACCTGTAGCAGCCGCTACTCTTAATCTTCCTTGTTCATCTTTACATGAATGAGGGTGATTTTGAGATTTTTCCATATCTTTAACAGTTATTAATCCAACGCAAAATCCATCTTCATCAACAACCACTAATTTTTCAATACGATGTTGATGTAAGAGTTTTCTAGCCTCTTCTTTGCTAACACTTTCTTTCACCGTTATTACATTTTTAGTCATAAGAGCAGAAACTGTTTGATTTAAATCATTAGCAAATCTAACGTCTCGGTTTGTCAGAATACCAACTAATTTATTTTTATGACCTTCAACGACTGGTATTCCACTTATTTTATTTTTTTCCATAAGCTTGAAAGCATCTCCGAGGGATTGATCAGGCTTAATTGTAACTGGATTTACTACCATTCCTGCTTCAAATGTTTTTACTTTTTTTACTTCTGACGCTTGCTCTTTAATTGAAAAATTTTTATGTAAAACACCCATTCCACCTAGTTGAGCCATAGTAATAGCTAATCTATGTTCAGTAACAGTATCCATTGCGGCAGATATTAGGGGTATGTTAAGCTTGATGTTTTTAGCAATAAATGTACTTACATTTGCATCAGCTGGTCCAATCTTACTGTATGCAGGTTGGAGTAAAACATCATCAAAAGTATAAGATTCTTCAATTATCATTATTAATACCCGGAACTGAATTTGAAATTGATTTTATAATGTTTTATATAAGCTTTGCGGTTAATTTTGCAAAGATAAATTCTTAAAATTTATCTTCCTTTAAAACCTAAGGCAATAACATATCCTTCAACAGATTCTTTTCGGCTTGCATCGGGCTTGACATGATGTACTTTAGAAAAGTTTTTTTGCATTAATTCTAAAGCTTGCTTTTCTGTTCCTCCTTTGAAACATTTAGCTAAAAAAACTCCATTCCTATTCAAATTCTCAATTGAAAAGTCTAGAGCAATTTCTAAAAGATGAGTGGTTCTTATATGATCGGTTTGTCTATGACCTGTTGTGTTTGCCGCCATATCAGATAAAACAACATCAGGCTTCTGTCCCAGTAATTCTATCAAATGAACACCAACTTCTTTATCATTGATATCTCCAACTATAGATTTACATCCAGCGATGTCATCTGTTTTTAAAATATCTACCCCAATAACTTTTTCATTGCCTGTATTTGAAGAAATTTTTTCAGCTGCTACTTGAAGCCAACCACCAGGGGCACATCCTAAGTCAATTACTGAAACTCCGGGAAGTAAAAAATTAAATTTGTCATTTATTTGTAAAAGTTTAAATGCGGCTCTTGATTTATAACCTCTTTTTTGGGCTTCTAAAACATATGGGTCACTAAGTTGTCTACCTATCCACCTAGTACTAGAAGATTTCCTATTTTTATCTTTCTTTATTTTATTTAATAATCCTCTGGAGCTTCCAAATGAGCCAGGATTGTTTTTATTAGACATCATTGGTATCTTTTGTGGATTTAAAAAAACAGCTTTTAACACCAGTATGACAAGCAGCACCAGTTTGTTCTATCAAAGCAAGCAGTGTGTCGTTATCACAATCTAATCTAAGTTCAATAAGTTTTTGAAAATGCCCACTAGTTTCACCTTTTTGCCAAAGCTTTTGCCTTGAACGAGAAAAGTAATACATATAATTCGTATCAATTGTCTTGTTCAAAGCTTCTTCATTCATCCAAGCCATCATTAAAACTTTACCAGAATGAACGCATTGTGCCACAACTGGAATTAAGCCCTTTTCATTAAATTTTATTTCTAAAATATTAAACTTTTCAGTACTAGAAATGAGGTATTTATTATAAGCCATATTATGCTCTTTGTTTAAAAATTTTTATTAATTTAGAAATGTCATTACTTATTCCCATGATAGAGGGAACAATTACTAATACAAGAAAAGCTGTTACTGCCAAACCAAAAACTATAGTAGCAGCCATAGGTATCAAAAATTGCGCTTGAAGGGATTTTTCAAATAACAGAGCTGACAATCCACCTATTGTTGTAAGTGAAGTCAATAGTACTGGCCTTAATCTATCAACAACACCATTAATTATAGCTTCTTTAAGAACAATATTGTGATCGTCATTTTCTTGAATTAGTTCATCATATCTTCTTTCAATTGTAGAGACTAAAATTATTGAATTGTTAACAACTATTCCAGCTAAAGCTAAAAGAGCAAACATAGATAAAATTGACATTGTCAATCCTAAAAGATAATGCCCAAATACTGCTCCTATAAATGCGAATGGTATCATTATCATGACTGAGAATGGCCTTGACCACGATTTAAAAACCCAAGCCAGTATAAAATAGATAAATAACAACCCTATAATTGAACCAACCTTCATATCTTCGAATGTTTCTTTTTGTTCTAGATCTCGTCCATCAAACCTGTAGTTTAAATCATATTTTTCAGCTATTTCTGGGAGCCCGTTTGTTAATAAAAAGTCTCTTGCTTGAGAAGTATTCATTAAAGCTGGGAATAAATCACCAGAAATAGTTACTTCTCTAAATCCGTTTGTTCTATTTATAGAAGCAAATGGTAATTGCTCTTTTATTTCTACAATATCATTTAATCTGAAGCTAATGCCTTTTAACGAAATTATTCTTAAGTCATTTAACATATCATTAATTTGCTCATTCTTGGGTAACTTTACTCTAACAGAGACTTCCTCATCACCTTTAGGAAATTGTGATATAACCACACCGTTTATAGCTGATCTTACTTGTTCACCAACTTCAAAAATAGAAAAGCCCAAAGACTGTCCTTTATTTGTTAAACTTAGTATTTTTTCTTGAATACCTAATTCTAAATTATCACTAAGTGAAGTTATACCGGGGATAGTTCTTGCAATATTAATTAGTTCATCAGAAGCAAGTTTTAGTGTTTGAAGATTTTCTCCTTGAAATCTTACATCTAAGTCTCGTCCTGGTGGACCACCGCTTGGTGATCTAATTGACAACTTGTCCAAACCAGAAGCAACTTCAATATTAGCTTTCCAGGCTTTAATAAATTCTGATGTTCTGACATTTCTCTTATCTGCTGTTTTTAATTGAACTACCATTGAACCCAATAGATCACTCCCCTTAGATCCTAAACCTCCTTCATTGTTAAAAGAAGTTCTCCCTCCCATTGTAGACATATGGAAACTAACTAAATCATTAGATTGTGAAAATTGTTTAATAGTTTTATCCAAACCTAATTCAACATTCCTAAGCATCTCATTAGTTTTTATTTTTTTTGTACCAGAATGCATTTTAAAATTTGCAATTACTATGTCAGCCTCAGGTGTTGGAAAAAAACTGAATAAGACTCTACCTCCAGCCATCATTCCAATGGAAATACAGAACATCCCAACTGCTACCATTAAAGTCACATATCTATAATTAAATGTTGAATTAACAAAATTTCTAAATAAACCCTCTTGAAACGAGCTAAATTTTTTGTCGAACCATATTCTGAATTTTCCTTCATCACTTTTTTTTCTATCAAAATGGGCTAAGTGTGCTGGCAAAACTAAAAAACACTCTATTAAACTTGCCACCAATACAGCACAGACAACCCAGGGAATAGCAGCAATAATTTCACCTATTACGCCTTTAACCATAAACAAGGGAACAAAAGCTGCTACAGTAGTTAACATAGCTGCTATTACAGGCATGGACATTCTAGTTGCTGCAACTGTTGGTGCTTTAGAACTATCAAGTCCTCTTTTATTTTTTAAATGTGAAGTATGTTCACCAACAACTATGGCATCATCAACAACAATACCTAAGGCCATAATTAAACCAAACAAAGATATCATATTTATTGATTGACCAGATATTAACATAACTCCAAAAGTGGCTAAAAAAGCTATTGGTATTCCTAAAGCTACCCAAATAGCCGTATTTTTGGTTAAAAATAAAAATAGAACAGCTAAAACAATACAAAGGCCACTTAAACCATTTTTAATAAGCAAAGATATTCTTTCCTGAATTAGATTTGCTGCTGTGTCGTATGTTTTGATAGTTACATAATCTTCTAGTGAGGCTTTGGTTTGTGATATAACGCTTTCAACATTTTTAGAAACTTCTAATGCATCATTGGATTTACTTCTCCTTACCCATAATTCTACAGCAGGGTTTCCATCAATAAATTTTAATTTACTTCCTTTTTCATAAGTAAAAGTAATATTTGCTATATCTTTAAGAAGTATTCTACTACCTGAGCTTGAGTTCTTTAACTCTAAATTTTCAAAAGTATTAACTAATCTTTTTTCTCCAATTGTTCTTACTCTTAGTGAACCATCAGCAAAACTTCCTCCAGAAACATCTTGGGTTTCAAGCTTAATTAAATTTGCAATTTGATTAAAAGATAATTTTAACTTTGCTGTTTCTATTTGAGGTATTTCTATGTGAATTTCTTCTTTTGGTAACCCCAGAATATCTACTTTATCAACGCCCGAGTTTAATAAACTTTCTTTCAAATCTTTTGATAAACGTCTCAATTCTGAAAGAGGGACTTCACCTGTTAAAACAATTCTGGTAACAGTGTCGAAAAACTCACCTAACACTATTTTTGGTTTTTTTGAATTTTCAGGAAAATTTATTCTTGCTACCGCCGTCTCAATATCCGTTCTACCTTTTTGCATGTCATGACCATATTTAAACTCAATATTAGTTAAACCAACACCTTCTACAGATTTTGAGAAAACTTTTTTAACTCCAGAAATTGGACGTAACTCTGGTTCTAATAATTGAGTAATATTCTTATCAATTTCTTCAGCTGTAGCTCCAGGCCATTCTATTGAAACCCCAACTATTTCAACTTCAAAATCTGGAAAAAATTGCTTATTTAACCTTCCTAGAGACATTAAACCAACTATGATCATTAAGATCATTATGATATTAGCAGAGGTTCGATGTTCTACGAAAAATTTTAAAAATCTTGATTCTTGAAATTGTATCAAATTAAATCCTAAAATATTCAATTAGTTAGTATTATTACTTTTTTCTTATTAAAAATTTCAGGCATTTTAGTTGATACAATTAGGTCTTTGTTTGTTAAATTACCTGTTACTAAAATATATCCTGGTCCTTTATAAATTAAATTAATTTTCTTTTTTTTGGCTATCCCATCTTCAACTATATAGATTTTGTCGCCATATAAACTTGTTTCAGGAAGCTTAAATACATTTTTGAATTCTCCTTGAGGAAAATTAACACGAACAAATGTACCAACTGGTATTTTTTCTTGCTGATTTTTTAGATTAGTAATTTTCGCGTAAAATTTTCCTCCACCATCTTCTTCGTTAGTTTTACTGTCTGCTCTTGAAATAATTGCACTTATTTTTTTTAGCGAGGTTGAGCCCCCCTCCCAGATAACTTCAATTTGTTTACCTATCAGATCATTTCCTTTTGAGTATACTTGAGCAGACACAACAAATTCTACTTCCAAGTCGTCAGTAGAAAATATATTAGCAACCTTTTCATTACCAGAGATAAATTGACCCTTATTAATATTTACATTAAATAATCTTCCATTGAACTCAGATTTTAAAACAGTGTCTGCCAAGTCCTCTTTTGATTTTTCTAATGAAATTTTTGATTTTATATAATCTGACCTATTTTTAGATAAAAGAATTAACTCATTATCATATTTATTTTGAGAAATAACCTTATTCGACAGCATCGATTTGAATCTTTTAACTTGCCTTTGCCTAATGTCTAATTGATTTTTTAATTCTTCTGTTTGAGCTTTTAATTTTTTTACTTCTAATAAATAACGTCTCTGGTCAAGTTTTGCTAAAATTTGTCCATTTGACACAAATGCACCATTAAGAAAGGATTCTGAAATATATTTTATTCGTCCTGATATCCCAAACCGAAGATCTCCAGTTCTATTAGACACTACTTTTCCATAAGCATCTTTTGTTGGTGTGTAATTTTCTTTTTTTGTTGAAATAACATTTACGTAGAATTTTTTTTCTTTCACCTCAAGAGGTTTTGCTTCTGGTTTAGTTGAAACTAGATATTTATACGTAAATACAGTTAAAGCTATTACAATTAAAAAAAGAAACGTTTTTAGATTAATTATTTTCGACACTATAAATCTTTCCTAGATATAATTAACTTAATGAATTGTTTAAACAATTTAATTTAAATTACAAACTGAATTAGATATTGTTTAGTAAAGTTCTAAATTCTAAATCAGTATAGTCCTAATTTAATTAATTCTGAATTCACTTCATCTGGTATATCCTCACTTCCATCTTCGTTTATATTCAGATCAGGTGGCACGTCATCTTTCATGTAATATCGCCAACCCTGAAATGGTCTCATTGGCGTTGGTATTACCCTTATCAATTCTGGGTCTAATTCTATTTCGCAACCTTTACTTCCGTCATTTCTAATGATTGATGTAATATCCAAAATTTTTTGTCGTACCAAAATATTTCTTTGTATTATCCAATACATTGAACCTGCTTTTATAAGATTGTCTTTTTGTTTAGGCATATTTCTTGTAGAATGAAGAATCGTACCGTAACTATCAATCAACATTTGTTGTCTAATTCTTAATCTTTCAATTGTTTTAATTCCAACAGCGATTTTTTTTAAATTATAAGACAATATACGAACCTATTTACAAAATAATAATAGCAGAAAGACCTAAAAAGGTAAAAAAACCAATAACGTCCGTAGCTGTTGTTAAAAAAACAGAACTTGAAATTGCAGGATCTATTTTAAATTTTTCTAATGTGAGAGGAATTAAAGTTCCTAAAACACCTGCAAAAAGGAGGTTTGCTATCATTGCTAATCCCATAATAATAGCTATCAATTTATCATCAAACCACAAATAAGCTAACAAAGACGATAATAGTGCAAATAAAAAACCATTTATAAGACCAACCCAAGTTTCTTTAAGAACAAATTTTTGTAAATTGGTATAGTTTAATTGACGTGTTGCCAAAGCCCTCACAGCTACAGTTACCGTTTGGGTTCCTGCATTTCCTCCCATTGAAGCTACTATTGGCATCAATACAGCTAATGCTACCAACTTTTCTATTTCTTCTTGAAATAAGCCAATTACAGAAGAAGCAAGAATTGCTGTTAGCATGTTGAGTATTAACCAAGAAAAACGCCCCTTTACAGTTTCAAAAAATGACGAACTTATTGATAAATCACTTACCCCTGTCAAACCTTGAAGATCTTCTTCAGCTTCTTCATTGATTACATCAACAATGTCATCTACTATTATTACACCTAGTAGTCTATTAATTTTATCAATCACAGGCATATCAACTAGTCCATATTGTTGAAACAATAACGCAACCTCTTCTTGATCAGTCTCAACATTTACACTTCTAGGGTTAATCTCCATAAGATCTTTTAATCTAATAGGTCTTTTTGCTGACAACAATTTTGAAAGTGATATAACTCCTAATAATCTATGAGCAGGATCAACAATATAGATTGAATAAAAATTCTCTTCTTCTTGGGGTTTTGCTCTCATGTGATCAATAGTTTGACCAACAGTCCAATTACTTGGAAAAGCAAGAAATTCCCTTTGCATTAATCTTCCAGCGGATTCTTCAGGAAATGAAAGAGCTTCTTCAACAAGAATTCTATCAGCTTTAGGAAGTTGTTTTATAACAACTTTCCTTTCTTCTTCCTCAAGTTCTTGAAGTATTTCTACGGCATCATCAGAGTGTAATATTGGTATTGCCTTTGCAAGAGCCCTAGGCCCAATAATATCTATAACATTTTCTTGAACATTATGGTCAAGATAAACTAAAACTTCTGGATCAAGAGCTTTACCTAATAATGATATAGCTATGTTTAATTCTTCAGCAGTTAGTCTTTCTAACATGTCAGCTTGGTCTGCTGGGTGAAGAGGTGCAATTAATTTTTTTAGTTCATGTCTATTTCTTTTTCTAATGGTTACTGAAATGGCATTTTCAACTGTAGGAGTTAGACCATATAAACTTGTGAAGTTTGATTCTTGGCTAGATTCAAGATCTAGATCTGAATTGTCTTTATTTTTTTTTAGGTCCATCATATCACCTCTGATAAAGACTTATCTCTTATAATTAAAGCCTCAACTTAACGAAATTATATATTATTAATCGTCCATTTCTTCAAAAACTTCTCTGATTAATCTAAGTGATTCTAAACCCGCAGGTGCTCCACAATAAATTGTAATCTGTAAAACTACATCTCTTATTTGTAATTTTGTTAACCCATTATTAATAGCACCCCTAACATGTAGTTTAAATTCATGTGACCTATTTAGAGCTGCAATCATACCTAAGTTTACTAAAGATCTGTCTCTATCTGATAAATTTTCCTTATTCCATACTTCCCCCCATGCATACTCAGTGACTAACTTTTGCATATCTGCTCCCAATTCGTCAGCTGATGCAAGAGCTTTATCAACATACTCATCACCCAAGACTTTTCTTCTTTTTGCAATACCTTTTTTAAAAATTTCACTTTCCATAATTATACCTCTATAAAATTTGTTGACTTATTAAATTTAGACCACACAAGAAAAGAGCAGAGTGGCTAATATGATAAAATAATCGGTCTGATAATTTTTTATTTAATAACTTACCAAAATAAATACCAATTGGTAATATTGGCAAAACCACAATACTCAATATTATACTTGTAGAAGTAAATAGTTGAAGATCAAAGAAAAAAGGTAATTTTGCTAAATTTATTATTAAGAAATAAAAACTCATAGTTCCCACAAATAATTGTCTTTCAAGGCCAATTGGTAATAAAAAAATTTGAGCTGGAATACCTCCTGTTAAAGCTACAAAACTTAAAAAACCAGAAAAACCACACCAACCAATAGCTCTTGACAATGAAGATTTGATTCTTTTTATTTTTGTAATTGTATTATTTTGAAAAAAAATTCTC
>QBXO01000032.1 GCA_003284565.1 SAR116 cluster bacterium AG-321-K23 | reverse complement strand
TCTATTAGATTTTCTACAGTTAAAACAATTTTAGAAACTGAAGAAGATGTAGAGCAGTATATTAATAATTTTAAAGAAGCTTTAAAAAATGAAATAAGGCTGGGTAAGAAAGTTTCGACTTAATGGATACCAATGCTTTAAAAAAATTTGCTCAAGATGCAAGACAAACTCTAAAAAAAATAATTTCAATTAAACTAAAGTTTGTTTTGTCCAACGAAAGTCTTGCAAGAAGAGAAAACCAAAAAGCTATTACAGATTTAGAAAACCGAATTCGTAGACATAGTGAAGAGCAGGTAATAGAAGAGGTGGCTTACACTTGGTTTAACAGACTTTGTGCTCTTCAATATATGGATGTTAATGGGTATAACAGTATAAGAGTAATTTCTCCATCAGATAATCAAACTCGTCCAGAAATATTATCTGATGCAAATGCCGGAGTGTTTGATAATAATATTATTTCTGAAAACACTCAACACAGAGTAACTGCACTTTTAGACGGAAGGTCTGCAAGTAATGATCCTGACAACGAAGCTTATAGGATATTATTAGTGTCAGTGTGCAATTATTTACATACCTTTATGCCTTTTATGTTTGAGAAAATTGCTGATTACACAGAGTTATTACTTCCTGACGATTTGCTCTCTAAAACATCAATTCTAAATAATTTAAAAGAAGCTTTGACAGTAGATAATTGTCGTGATGTAGAGGTAATAGGTTGGCTTTACCAATTTTATATTTCAGAAAAGAAAGATGAAGTTTTTGCAGGTTTGAAAAAGAGCCAAAAGGTCACACCAGAAAACATACCAGCTGCTACACAACTATTTACACCCAATTGGATAGTAAAGTATTTAGTTGAGAACTCTCTTGGAAGACTTTGGATGCTTAATCATCCTGACTCATCTCTAGCTACTCAGATGGAATATTACATAAAGCCTGAAGAGCCTGAAGCCGAGTTTCTAAAGATAACTTCTCCCGAAGAGCTTAAGGTATGTGACCCAGCATGTGGATCAGGTCATATGTTAACCTATGCTTTTGATCTTTTATATTCTATTTATCAAGAAGAAGGGTATGATGAAGTATCTATTTCGTCATTAATTATAAGAAATAATTTATATGGTATTGAGTTAGATAAAAGAGCTGGTGATCTAGCTGCTTTTGCCTTAACCATGAAAGCTAGAAGTAAACAAAGATCTTTTCTGCGTAATCCTGTTCAGCCTAATATATGTGTTTTAGAAAATGTAAGTTTTGATACAGATGAATTGAATGAATACATCAATGCTGTGGGAAGAGATTTATTTACAGCACCTCTCAGAACCACACTTACGCAATTTGAAGAGACTGATAACTTTGGATCATTAATACAGCCTGCATTAAAAGACGTAGAAAATGTTTTAAAAGTTTTACAAACCAAAGATTTTTCAGCAAACTTATTCCTTAAATCCACACATGATCGTGTATTAAAAGTTCTTCATCAAGCAGAATACTTAAGACAGAAATACCATATTGTAGTTGCTAATCCACCTTATATGGGAAGCAAAGGTATGAATGGACGTTTATCGTCATTTGCTCAAAATAACTTTCCAGACAGTAAATCAGATCTGTTTGCCATGTTTATGGAACGTACTTTGTTAATGACTGTTAATCTTGGCATTATGGCGATGATAAATATGCAGTCTTGGATGTTTTTATCATCATATGAAAAATTACGTAAAAAAATTCTATCTAATTATACTTTTCTTACAATGGGACACATTGGAACAAGAGGTTTTGATACTATTGGAGGAGAAGTTGTTTCAACTACTGCCTTTACTATTCACAATAATTGTAATTTAAATCATCATGGTGAATTTTTGCGCCTCATTGAAGGAAAGTCAGAAGAAGAAAAGTCGGCCATGGCTAAGAAAGCGATAAAAAATCATGAACATGGATATTTTTATAGAATATCATCTTTATTTTTACAAAAAATTTCAGGATCACCTATTGCTTATTGGTTATCGAAACAGATGTTTATAATTTTTTCTTCAAATCAACTTTATTTTTCAATTGCAAACTCTAAAAAAGGAATAACAACTGGGAATAATGACCGTTTTATCTTTTTTTGGTGGGAAATTCAAAGTAAGGCAATAGCATACAACAAACTGAACGAAACAGGAAAATTCTTTCCCCATGCCAAGGGTGGAGTATTTAGAAAATGGTATGGAAATCATTTTAATGTTCTTTGGTATAGTGATATTTCAAAAAAAGAAATGAAAAAAACAAAAGGTTTTAGTGATGCTGGTAAATATTTTTTCAAAGAAGGTTTAACTTGGTCTGATGTCTCATCCTCCGGTTCAGCTGCAAGAATACTTAGTGAACAATTTACATTTAATAACGCTTCTCCAGCAGCTTTTTTTAAAGAAACCAGTCAAAAAATATTAAGTTTAGCTACAATCAATTCAAAAGCAGGGCAATTATTGCTTGATATAATAAATCCTTCGTTACATTTCAATCCCGGTGATTTTGATAAACTCCCTGTAGCGCCTATTAAAAATGGTTATTCTATTTTACGTAATTCTGAATATTGTATAAATTTAACTAAATCTGACTGGGATTCATATGAAATATCTTGGGATTTTACTAAACTCCCACTTTTATCTACTGACTGCTATTCAGGAACACTTCAAAATACTTACAATGCATTGCGCACCCATTGGCAGGACATGACAGATGAAATGCTAAAGTTAGAGGAAGAAAATAATCTTATCTTTATTGATGCATATGGCCTTCAAGATGAACTGACCCCAGATGTACCCATCCATGAAATCACTCTTACCTGTAATCCTGCATATCGTTATGGACAGAAGGTATCTAAAGAAGATCAAGAAACGAGGTTGCGTGCAGATACTATGAAAGAATTTATATCCTATTCTGTCGGTTGTATGTTTGGACGATACGCATTAGAGGAACCCGGTCTTATCTTAGCTAATGCTGGTGATACAATTGAGACTTATACGAATAAAATACCTAACCCTAAGTTCCCTGCAGATGATGATAACGTTATACCAATTTTAGATGCTGATTGGTTTGAAGATGATATTGTTGGTCGGTTCAGAAAGTTTTTAAGACTTACCTTTGGTGATGAAAATTTTGAAGAAAATCTAAACTTTATCGAAACCGCAATAGGCCGATCAATAAGAGATTATTTTGTAAAGGACTTTTATAAAGACCATATTCAAACATATAAAAAGCGTCCTATCTATTGGCAATTCTCAAGTCCTAAAGGATCGTTCAATGCTTTGATATACTTGCATCGCTACAATAAAGATACTGTATCAACAATATTAAATTCTTACTTAAGAGATTACCAATCTAAGTTGTTATCTGAGAAAACCGCTCAAGAAAGAATAGAGGTAAGTGCAACAAGTAATGCTGCAGAGAAGACAAAAGCATTAAAAGAAATACAATCAATCACATCAAGATTAAATGAATTAGAGGAATGGGAAAGAGATGTAATATTCCCATTAGCATCACAAAGGATAGAGATAGATCTGGATGATGGAGTTAAAATTAATTATCCTAAGTTTGGAAATGCTCTAACTAAAGTAGTAGGACTGAGTTAATGACTGATGAACGTATTGTAGAGGGGTTAAAGTCACAATTTGAACGACACCGTTTAGTTTTTTGGTATGATACAAAACATGAATTCAAAGATGATTTTAATTCACTTGATATTACCGGCATTAAAAAACTAGAGATAAATAACAATGAATTCAATATAAAGTATCAGGTCATACATGAAGAACCTGATCAAAAATTTTTAATTTATAAAGAAGGTGCTTCCCCAGAAAATCCTATAGATAATTGGTTGTTAGATCTTGAATTAGCTTATACAAACTTTAGAACTGATAAAGTTCAATTGTGGCTTGATGAATTGCAGTTGAATTCAAATCTAGCAGATACAATCCGTGAACATGAAACTTTTTTTAGTTCTTCTGCTCGAAGAAATAGATTGAAAGAAATTATAACTCCAGAAGATGACAGCTTAAACTTAAAATTTAAAATGCTTTTTGTAATATCAAACTCACAACAAGAGATAGAAGGTGTTGTTGCGACTTTGTTCTCGGAGTTATCTAAAGAAGAAGACAATACACTAAAATTATTCAAGAGATGCAATCTAGATCAATTTTTGTGGGATAGTCTAAAGAGATTATATGATTACAAACCAGAAACTCCAACTATTGAAGACTTTGCTATTGAATTATTTAAATCTAGTTTTCAAATGGCATGTAATAAACCTTCACAATTAAATACAGAATCACAGTTGTTATTCAGACGTTGGAAAAATGATAGAAATAATTCTAACAGTTTTGAAGATCTATCTTCACAATATCAAAAGGATCTTGGGATAAAAGAAGAATTAGATGATATAGATTTAGATTCAATTATAGAAGTAGATTATTTTGAGGAAATAGAACGATATTTTATTCAATCCCTTCTTAGGGATATTCAAAATCAAACAATTCAACGTAAAGAAGTAAAAAATAAAATTAACAGAAGAAGAAATAGTCATTTCTTCAACCAATTTGAAAGCGTATATAATACATTATTTTTTGCATCAGAACTTTTTCATGAAATGTCAGGAATGAATTTTGGAATGGAAAGTTTCAATGATGGTCTAATGAGATATACGAAAACTTGGTTCAAAATAGATCAACATTATCGAAAATTTATCTTCAACTTTCAACGTTCATCTCAACCAACCTTATTGAATGATCTTTATGAATTTGTAGAAAATAAATATTCAAATGATTTCCTTTTAAAAGTAAATGATGTTTGGCAAAGTAAAATAGATCCAATTAAATCATGGAAAAGTGATGAAATAACATCTCAAATGAAGTTTTATGATCACTTTGTAGGTGAATATCGTCGCAAAGAGACAAAGTTAGCTGTTATAATTTCAGATGCAATGAGATATGAAGTTGGTGATGAATTATTATCTATAATTAGAGAACGCGATAGATTTGATGCAGAGCTCCATCCTGTTCTAGCATCTGTCCCGAGCTATACTCAATTAGGAATGGCTTCTTTACTACCTAACCAAAATCTAAAAATACATGATGTTAATAATGGTACTATATCAATAGATGGTCGATTAACCTCAGGCATCGATAATAGAAAATCTATTCTTGAATCAAATGACAACTCAATATCCACAACAGCGAAACATGCAAAGGATATAATTAATCTTAGAACTACTGACGTTAAGGATTTAGTTAGAAATAATGATTTAATATACATATATCACAATGTGATAGATGCAGCAGGTGATACTACTAATTCAGAAGATACTGTTTTTAAAGCTGTGTCTGATGCGATTAAAGAATTAAATAATCTTGTTAAGAAATTAACCTCTGGAAATATAAATCATATTCTAATTACTTCTGACCATGGATTCATTTATCAAAACCGTAAACTTGATGATAGTGAGTATCTCGGTGAAGCAGCTCAAGGTGATGAAATAAATTATACTGATAGACGGTTTGTAATTGGTAAAGGCTTAATAGAGACACACAATTTTAAAAAGTTTAAAGCTGAGGAAATTGGTTTAGAAGGTGATGAAGAATTTTTATTTCCAAAATCAATAAATAGATTGAGAAAATCAGGGGCAGGATCACAGTATGTTCATGGTGGACTGTCTTTACAAGAAATAGTGCTCCCTGTTTTAAAAATTAACAAAGGAAGAGAGTCAGACACAAATCCTGTAGAGATATCGATACTTGTAGGTGCTTCTAGGACTATAACTACCAGTCAGTTATCAATTAAACTTTATCAAGACACAGAAGTTTCAGAAAAGATACACGCACGCACACTTCAATTAGGAATCTTTAATAAAGACGGGAATATTATCTCAGATACTCGCACTCTTATTTTTGATAATGATTCAAGTAACCCTAGAGACAGAGAAACACATGTTCGCTTGCTTCTTCGAAAATCAGCAGATAAGTTTAATAATGAAGATGTTTTTCTTAAACTTGAAGAAAGGGTTTCTAATACATCAACTTTTAAACTCTATAAACAGGAAAAGTATTTATTGAAACGTTCTTTTACAAATGATTTTGATTTTTAGGAGGAAATCACAAATTGACTGCATTAGATGATAAAATTAACGAGCATTTTGCTGGCCTCGTAGTTAGAAAAGATTTAGTTAAGGCAGTAAAAGGTAATGCGATTGTTCCTTCGTATGTCCTTGAATATTTATTAGGTCAATATTGTGCAACTAATGATGAAGCCTCAATTGAGTCAGGAATTGAAACTGTAAAAGATATTCTTGCAAAACATTATGTTCACAGAAACCAAGCAAATTTAATTAGATCTAATATAAGAGAAAAGGGACGGTATAAAGTTATTGATAAAATTAGTGTTAGCCTCAATGACAAGAATGATACTTATGAAGCAACCTTTGCAAATCTAGATATTAAGAAAGTTTTAGTCGATACTGATACAATAAAAAAACATCCAAAATTATTAGTCACAGGAGTTTGGTGCATAGCTGATGTGGAGTACGAGCCATCTGAAGATCGACAGATTATTCCGTGGATAATGGCATCGATAAAACCAATACAGCTCTCTCAGTTTGAATTTGAAGCGTATATAAACGCTAGAAAAAAATTTACTACAGAAGAATGGATAGACTTACTACTTCAAAGCATTGGATTTAACCCTGAATTATTTGGAAAAAGAAGTAAGCTTTTACAACTTTTGCGATTAGTCCCATTTGTTGAAAGAAATTATAATTTGATTGAACTTGGGCCCAAAGGTACAGGCAAATCACACATATACTCCGAATTTAGTCCTCATGGAATGTTAATATCTGGAGGAGAAGTTACAGTTCCAAAACTCTTTGTAAATAACAATACAGGGAAGATAGGATTGGTTGGTTTCTGGGATATTGTTGCATTTGACGAGTTTGCAGGAAAACAAAAGAAAGTTGACAAAGCTCTTGTTGATATTCTTAAAAATTATTTAGCTAACAAAACATTTTCCAGAGGAGTTGAAACCCTAGGAGCTGAAGCATCTATGGCCTTTATTGGAAATACAAAGCATAATGTTCCCTTTATGCTTAAGTACTCTGATTTTTTTGAAGAACTTCCAGATAAATATTACGACCCTGCATTTATAGACAGATTACATGCATTTCTTCCCGGATGGGAAGTTGATATAATTCGAGGTGAGATGTTTTCATCTGGATATGGATTTGTTGTTGATTATATTGCAGAAATATTGAGAGATCTTCGCAATAAAGATTATTCTGATAGATATAAACCTGAATTTTCTCTTTCTGATGAAATAGCAACTCGTGACAGAGATGCTGTTAACAAAACCTTTTCGGGTTTAATGAAAATACTATTCCCTGATGGCGAGCAAACTATCGAAGAAACTGAAGAAATTTTAAAATTTTCAATTGAATGTAGAAAAAGAGTAAAAGATCAACTAATGCGATTTGATAGTACATTTAAAAAAGTTGATTTTGCTTATATTAAAAGTGACGGAAGTCGAATAAATGTTCAAACATTAGAAGAAATTGAGTTTCCCGCATATTATTACAACAGAGGAGCTTCCGATGAAAAACCGTCTGAACAAAACGATATAGTCGTAGATGAAACTCCTAGTGGAAACCAAAACACAACACCTCCTTCTTCCAATAAAAATGACAATGCTCCTAACGAAGGACATATAGTTATAAAAGAAAATCAAAAAGGAATTAGTTTTTCAAATCTTTTTGGGAAACACCTTAAAGGCGCAAAAAAAATCATAATTACAGACTCATACCTGAGAACCTTTCATCAAATCAGAAATCTAATGGAATTAGTAGAACTGATTGTAAGTTTAAAATCCCCAGAGGAAGAAGTTGTTGTTGATGTCATAACCTCAGAAGATGATATGCGACCAGAACAACAAGAACAATATTTACAAAGTATTCAAAATAGCACTTCTGGTTATGGTATAAATTTCACTTGGAATTATGAAGTTGCAAGTAAGATTCACGCAAGACATATAGTATTAGACGATAATTGGAAAATTACTCTAGATCGTGGTTTAGATATTTTTCAAAGATACGAAATGAATGATAGTTTTAGTCTAAATAATCGCATTCAAGAAACACGAGCTTGTAGAGCATTTGAAGTTAGTTTTATCAAATTATAATTAAGTTAGATAAATTCCTTCTGCTTCCAACCATTTGTTTGCAGTGTTTGCTCTAATTGAAGACCAAATAGCAAAATTAACAGCAATATTTTTTGTTCCATTAATTTCATAGATCAAGTTAGGTAGGAACGATACATACGATAATGTTGTTTCATTTCCTGTAGTCCATGCTCCATAATGAGGAGCTAGATCAATAGATTGCATCTCTAATTGGTTAAATTTTTTAGCTGTGTGAAACAATTCTTTTTGATTTTCAAAACTATGCGGCATGCTTAATAAACTAAATAAACCACCACCTAGAGCTAGATGATTTTCATTTCCCTTCAGTGTTAATAATGCTGTTTCCATTTTACCACTTACTCCTGCTGAGGTTGCATTTTCTGTAAGAGCAAACTCAGCAGTGAAACCTTTATCGTCAGAATTACAAACACATATTTTATCAAGATATTGTTCTATAATTTTAAAATCATTTGGTTGCCATAGTGATTTATCAGTAGGAGCAGGTTTGCCAGACCCTAGTTTTTCAAGTGCACCAGTAATACTGTGTTCTGCATATAAAACAGATATTGTAATAAGAGGCATATGTAAATTCCATGAATTGTCACCTTCATACATAGTTAACCTTGTTCCAATATAATTTTCATCATTCAATAACGTTATAGCTCCTAATGAAGAAAATCGATTAAGCGTCCTAATGGCGTCATAGTTTTCAATGAATTTATCAAAATATTTAGGAAGTTTTGTTTTAATAGTAATTACAGATGAAACAATTTGATTATCTTCAGTAACTAAATCAGGTTTTGAGATATTTATTAATATTTCAGATTGTTTTGATTTAATGATAGCTTCAGTTTTGTTTTGTATTATCTCTCTAGATGGATCGTCAAGACTTTTTAAAATTGTGTGAAAAGGCACACCAAAAGGATTACCATATTCTTTATCTAACTTAATTTAAACCACCATAAATTGAGTTATGACTTTAAATAGCCATATTTATAAAATATAAGCTTATTTTATTATTAAAAATACTCAAAATAAAATATGAAAAACTTCTAATTTTTTAACAATGTTTGGCGCGATTAACTCAACAATATAGTTGCGTCTTCTGTTTGACATTGTGAAAAAGGAGAAGTATATGACAAGCAATCATGTAAAAACCACCCTTATGGGTAAACATAGAATCAACAAAGTAAATGTAGAAATATATTTTGCACCTAAAGTAATTGAAGCATATGCATCAAGCGATGACATAAATCTAATCAATAATTTAAAACCCGGTGAAGAATATGATCTTTACCCTCTAGAGATGCACTTTAAAAATATATTTGAAACTGTTAAATCACGTGTTTTAGAGCTTAAAACATATGAGATGTTTTTTGATAATATTGAATACGAGGGTCACCATTTAGTTTGGAGGTCTAATTTTGATGAAAAATCAAAATTGATGAAAATAGGCGTTACATATTCCCAGTTAAACAATCCTGAATATACAGATGAACTAAATAAGGCTCTTCAGGAGTTTTGGGATGCTGAAGCAAGAGGTGAAGATATGGATGAATTTATAAGACAGCAGTTTGAGGCTGGTAAGGATCATCCTAACAAGCTTAAATTTTTTGGTTTTATTCCTGCACCAAAAAATACAACACATTAATATTAAAAGAGGGATTTTATCCCTCTTTTTTCTCTTTTTTTCCTGATATAAACGTAACTAATGTTTTATCAGTTTTAATGTTTTCAACATTTTCATTAATAACTAAACCACTTTTTTTTAGATCTTGAATAAGCAATTCAAATTCTTTTTGAAGTAGGGTTTTGTCTCTTTTTTTGTAATGCACTAATGAAACTTTTTAAATGCTATTGGCTCTGAGACAAAACTATCAATATAATTATCTTCATTAAAAGTTCGTACTGTTGTAGTTTTTTTGATGCCAGTATTAGTGTATTCCCAAGTTATTAATTCTTGCCTAAATACCTCAGAAGGTAGATTTTTATTTTCAGAAATTTGTAAACAATTTCCAATATTTTTATGTTTTGAGTTTGTATAAGATTTTTTCATTTAAGAACTCCGCTTTAGTACTTTTGCCATCATGGCAGGGCGTACAAGTTGAAATTAAATACCCATGTTTATTATGTAATTATTGAATCAAAAAAAACAACTATAATAGAACAAATATCAATTGATTAATTATTAAAATATTAGAAGTATACAAGTATGAAAAAAATAGAAAATTCTTTAATAGAGGCTTATGAAAATACAAATTATCATGTGTTTTATGATGAAGAAATTATAATCAATATTGGCAAAAAAAATACAGATTTGAACAAGCTATTTAAAGATAAAAATTTAATTTCAGCCTCGATAATTACCGCCTATAATCCTTTTAGTGAAATAATGACAGACGAACAAAACATTAGTGCGCAGTTACGACTAAAAAAAATACTTGAGGATAGTAACTCATTTTATCTAAATGCTATTGGAAAGGATCCCAAAAATAAGTGGAAGGGTGAAGCTAGTTTTTTTATTGAGAATATTTCTAAAGAAAATGCGATAAAACTTGGTAGAAAATTTAATCAAAATGCCATTGTATGGATTGATCAAAATTTGATACCTGAGCTAATTTTATGTTTTATCAAATGAGTATATCAAGGTTTACTTATAACCGTATCAAGGTTGTATCAAGGTTTATTTATCCAATAAACTTCATTACTTTAAAAATAAAATGTCCTTCAATTTTTAATGCCACAATTTCAAATTTTAATTTATTATTATCCTACTAGTTATAACTAGTATTATATATTTGTTATACTAGTTAAATTACTAGTTATAACTAGTATAAGTATAACTAGTTATTTTTTTTTATATATTTATAACTAGCTTTTTTATAACTAGTATTTGTTATAACTAGTAGATAAAATAAAAGTTAATTATACTTATAATTTAAATTTAAATATCTATTTAACAGCGTACACGCTGTATAGTTTTAAAGTTAAATATATGTATAATAAATCATAGCATTGAGATAATTAAAAGTATCTCTTCAGCGTATACGCTGCTTTGTTTTAAATTTTTGTTAAATTAATAGAAAAGGTTTTTTGATGCCTAGACATCGAGGTACTTATAACCCAGAAAATAAAGAAGCATATGAGCTTAGTCGATCAAGAATTGAAAATTTTATTAAATGCCCAGCTTGTTTTTATTTGATGCAAGTAAGAGGTATAAAGTTTCCTAGTATACCCGGCTTTAATATAAATGAAGCTACTGACGTCCTTCTGAAACGAGATTTTGATAAATTTAGGGGAACAGAATTAACTCATGAATTCTTAATCAATCTAGATATGGGGCATCTAATACCATTTGATCATCCAAATTTTGAATTGTGGACACAAAGTTTACATTTTGGAGCAGAAGGAAGAATGAACTTCGTTCATGAAGCTAGTAATTTAAAGGTTGGTGGTGGGTTAGACGATGTTTGGTTTAATAAAAATACAGAAGAACTGCATATAGTTGATTATAAAAGTACTTCTCAAAAAACTGCTGGCAAGGAAATTTCTTTAGATGATCCATGGAAGGAGGCATATAAAAGGCAAATGGATTTGTATGTGTGGGTCATGACGCAAAAAGGTTTTAACGTTAGTACTACAGGATATTTTTTATATTGTGATGGAGATCGTTTTAGTGATTATAATTTCTTAAATCAAAACGATGCTTCAATGAAGTTTAAAATGAGTTTGTTACCTTACGAAGTCAACTTTAATTGGATTGAGCCAACATTAATGAATATAAGAGATTGTATTCAAAAAACTGAATGTCCTGAACACAAAATTGATTGTGAATATGGCCAATTTTTAGCTTCAGTTAATAATTAATTAATAAATGCTTGTTTTTTTATAAATTTATGTCATTATTAAAGTGCTTAAATCTGTCAGACATTTAGTCTGACTTTTTTTTTGAACTAATTAAATCCTAAATTCTATGAATATTTTTTATCTCGTGTTTTGGCGAGAGATAAAAAATATTCATTAAAGAATTTAGGAGTAAAATATGACAAATAAAATTTCCATAGAAACAATAACAGTAGACATTGCTGAAATTGAAAAAATCCAATCTTTATTATTAAAAACAAATTATGAACTTAATGAAATTTGGACACCAGACGAAGGAAATGAAGTTCAAGTATGGATTAATAAAGAATTAAGGAAAACAATTCATGTTAATATTACCGAAGACAATCCCATAGAAGATAATACCACAAAAGTTGTCAATGAACTTATCGACTTGTGGGTTGAGCTCAGAGCCATAAGAAATGCAGTTGAAGATTACGAAGATGATTATGCTTACAAAACAGTAAGAGAACTATCTGCGTACGAAAAATATAACTCTAAAGTCGAAGAATTTGAAGAAGAATGGAAAGATGATGACAATCATTTAAAGAAAATATTTAAAGATAATATAGATCCTTCTGTACTTGCGTTTTTAGATCTAGACGAAAACGATAAATTATTATTAACTAATTAATGGGAGTAGAGCATGTTAAACAAAGAACAATTAGAAGCTTCAGAAATAAAAGATGAAAGGGTTTTAGTATTAGCTGGTCCCGGTACTGGCAAAACAACAACTTTAGTTAGTCGTTATAAGTATCTTATTAATCAAGGTATAAAACCTGAAGAAATCATATGCTGCACTTTTTCTAAAAAGGCTACTGATGAAATTAAATCAAGGATAGAAAAAGAGTTAAAGTTAGAAGTTAAAAACTTACCTGTAGGTACATTTCACTCCCTAGCAAACAGAGCTCTTAAAAAATTAGCAAACACTATAAATATTAACGTTCCAAAGGAAGTGCTTTCTGATAAAGAACGAAGAGATATTATAAGTAATTTAAAAGACGAAAATCCTAAAATACTAGAAGAATTAAAATATTCAGATCAAATTCCAAATAAAGTACTTGAATATTTAGATCATGTTAGAGATCAACTTATTGATCCTGAAGATGCAGCCATAGAAGCATCTGAAAAGGGAGATCCAATTACAACTGCATATGCCGAGATTTATAAATTGTATGAGGATTATCTGTCCCAAAATGGTTTAGTAGATTATCCAAGAATGATCCAATATGCATATAAAGCATTTGCGGCAGATGCTGAAAAAGATATGTCTTATATAAGTCAATTTAAGCATATCTTAATCGACGAATATCAAGATATTAATTTTGCCCAAAAATCTATGGTTGATCAATTATTAAAAGGTGGATCATCCTTATGGGTTGTTGGAGACGATGATCAAGCTATTTATGGCTGGAGAGGAAGTAATGTAAAATTCATATTAGAGTTTGAAAATAACTATATTGATGCCAAAAAAGTAATTTTAAATACTAACTACAGATCTGAAAACAAGATTGTTATTGCTGCCAATAACTTAGCTAAACGCTTTGTTGAAAGGCATCCAAAGAATATAATTTCTTTTGGAAATGATGAAGGTGAAGTGTCGGTCTTTAAAAACAAAGATGAAGATCAAGAAGCATTAAAGATACTTGATTTAATTAATAACAGATCTAAAGACACTCAGTATAAAGATATTGCTATTCTTGCTAGAACCAACACTCTGCCAAAATCAGTTGTTAAAGAACTAAGTAGTTCAGATATACCAATGGTTCTCAAAAATAATGTAAATTTATTTAATGATTCATCTACTAAAGATTTACTAACCGCAGTTGCAATTGCTAGTGATATCAAACCGCAAAGAGGCTGGGATAAAAAAATCAATCCTAAGTTGTACGGATTTTCGAAGAAATTATTGGAAGAAGATAAGTGGCAAACTAAAATTAAATCTTTATCTACATTTGTTAAAAAACAATTATCTCCAAAATTAAAAGAGAATGAGAAGAAAAGTAAAGAAAAAGAAATTGAGAATTGTCAAAATTATCTTGCTCAATATGAGAATGCTTCAAAAGCGTTCCAAGTAATAAGCACTTTGTTTAAACAACCAAAGGATGGAAATGGTGTGTACATTGGAACTATTCATGGAGCAAAGGGGTTAGAATGGGAAAGTGTAATTGTTATGGGGTGCGAGGATGATAAATTACCTCATTCATTAAATAGTGATGTGTGGGAAATAGAAGAAGAAAGAAGGGTTGCATATGTTGGAATAACAAGGCCAAAAACAAATCTTTTCTTAACTTGGTCTGAATCTAGAGATGGGATAGATAAGTTTCCATCGCCTTATCTAAAT
>QBXO01000031.1 GCA_003284565.1 SAR116 cluster bacterium AG-321-K23 | reverse complement strand
GAAATAAATGCACCTAAAAGATCTTAAAGCCAAAAACCCGTCAGATTTATTAACATATGCAGAAAGCTTAGATATAGAGAATGCAAGCTCTTTAAGAAAACAGGATATGATGTTTGCTTGTCTTAAAAAACTTGCTGATAACGAAATTGCTATTTATGGAGACGGTGTTCTAGAAGTTTTATCTGACGGATTTGGGTTTTTAAGGTCACCAGAATCTAATTATCTCGCAGGACCTGATGATATTTATATTTCTCCAAATCAGGTCAGAAAATTTGGTTTAAGAACAGGTGATACAGTAGAAGGTCAGATTAGAGCACCAAAAGATGGAGAAAGATATTTCGCTCTTTTGAAAGTAGAAAATATTAATTTTGAGTCTCCAGATTCTTTAAGACATAGAATTAATTTTGATAATTTAACACCACTTTATCCTCAAGCCAAAATTAATTTTGAAACTGAATTTGATCCAAACAATAAAGATATTACTACGCGGGTTGTAGAAATGGTTGCTCCTATGGGCAAAGGACAACGTGGATTGATTGTTGCTCCACCTAGAACTGGTAAAACCATGATGTTGCAATCTATAGCTCAGGCTATCTCAAAAAACCATCCAGAAATTTACTTAATTGTGTTGTTAATTGATGAAAGACCTGAAGAAGTCACAGATATGCAAAGGTCTGTAAATGGCGAGGTTATAAGTTCAACTTTTGACGAACCAGCGTCACGACATGTCCAAGTTACAGACATGGTTATTGAAAAAGCTAAAAGACTAGTTGAACATAAAAGAGACGTCGTAATATTACTCGATTCAATAACAAGGCTTGCAAGAGCTTATAACACAGTAATACCATCAAGTGGCAAAGTATTGACCGGAGGAGTGGACGCAAATGCATTGCAAAGGCCAAAAAGATTTTTTGGAGCAGCTAGAAATATTGAAGATGGAGGCTCTTTAACAATAATTGCTACTGCATTGGTTGAAACGGGGTCTAGAATGGACGAAGTTATTTTTGAGGAGTTCAAGGGCACTGGAAACAGTGAAGTTATACTAGACAGAAAATTATCAGATAAACGAACATTTCCAGCTATTGATGTCACTAAATCAGGTACAAGAAAGGAAGAACTATTAGTTGAAAAAGACACTTTATCTAGAATGTGGGTGCTAAGGAGGATTTTAATGCAAATGGGGCCTGTAGATGCAATGGACTTTCTATCGGAAAAACTTAAACAAAGCAAGTCCAATGAAGACTTCTTTAGAGCAATGAACAAATAATATGTTTCACGTGAAACATTTTCAAAAAAGAACCTAACATTGGACACAATCTTTTCTTCAGCATCAAATGCACAAAAAAGTGCGATTAAAATAATCAGAGTTTCTGGATCTAAAGTTAAAAATATACCAAAAATATTTTCATTCAAGCCAACACAGCCGCGTGTTGCTTCTATTAGAAAAATATATGATTTAAAAAATAATATTATAGATAAAGCATTAATAATTTACTATCCAGCACCCAACACTGTTACAGGGGAGGATGTGATTGAATTTCAAATTCATGGAAGTTCTATTATTGAAAAAAAAATATATGATGTTTTTTCTAAAACAAAGACATTTCGCATAGCAGCCAGAGGAGAGTTTACAAAAAGAGCCTTTTTAAATGGAATTATAGATCTTACGCAAGCTGAAGGTCTAAATGACCTAATTAACTCAGAAACTGAAAAACAATTTAAGATGTCTATCTCACAATATGAAGGAATGTTATCTAATAAAATAAATCAATGGAGAAAGGAAATCGTTTGGTTGTTGTCTAATTTAGAAGCGCTTATTGATTTTTCAGATGAAGAGCTGCCGTTAGAACTAGAAGAAATATTTAAACAAAGAGTGTTAAAAATTTTAGACGAAATGAAGAAAACATTAATAAATAGCAATTATGGAGAAAGAATTAGAAACGGTTTTGTAATAACTCTAATAGGACGCCCCAACGTTGGAAAAAGCTCACTTATTAATTATTTATCAAATAAAAAAGCTGCGATAGTTACCGAAGAAGAAGGCACAACTAGAGACATTATTGAAGTTACTATGGATTTAGAGGGGTTTCCAGTTATATTGAACGACACAGCCGGTATACGGAACACTAATTCAGAGGTTGAAAAAATTGGAATTAAAAAAGCCCTAGAAAAAGCAGGATCCTCTGACTTAATTTTAGTTTTATCTGATAATGAAGATTTTTCTTATCCTGAGTTAAAATCAAAATGTAAAAAAATTTTAGTGCATACAAAATCAGATTTAAGGGCCACATCAAAAAAAAACATTTACAATATTTCTGTTAAGGAAGATATTGGGGTTAGTAGACTTATTAAAATAATTGTAAACCACTTAAAATCTTTAGTACCAAAAGAAGATTTAATACTTACAAGAGAGAGACATATAGTGGCTGTAAAAAAATCAATATGTGCCCTCAATGATTTGCTAAAATTTGATTTAAACATTAATCCCGAGTTAGCATCAGAGAATTTAAGGATTACAGCAAAAGAAATAGGGAGTATTACTAATATAATTGACGTGGAAGAGGTTTTGGATGATATATTCGGTAGTTTTTGTATTGGGAAATAAATTTTGTTAAAAAACATGCAAAATTTTGATGTTGTAGTAATTGGAGGAGGTCATGCTGGTGTTGAAGCTGCTTCTGCCTCTTCAAGAATGGGTGCTAAGACTGTTTTAATTACTATGAATATTGAAACAATTGGAGAAATGTCTTGTAATCCAGCCATAGGGGGTCTAGGAAAAGGGCATTTAGTTAGAGAAATCGATGCTCTTGACGGCATAATGGCAAGGGCAATTGATAGTTCTGGAATTCAATTCAGGATGCTTAATCGATCTAGAGGACCAGCAGTACATGGACCAAGATCACAAGCAGACCGAACGTTATACAAAAAAGCGGTTAAAACCCTATTAGCATTAAATGAAAATTTAACAATTTTTGAAGGTAAAGTAAAAGATTTTACAATTGCAAAAAATACAATAAAAAACGTTATTCTCGAAAGTGATATTTCAATAAATGCAAAGTCAGTGGTTTTAACAACGGGAACTTTTTTAGGTGGAGTTATTCATATTGGAAATGAAAGAATCCTAGCAGGCAGAATAGGTGAAGAGCCATCTAATCATTTGTCAAAAAAAATCAAAGACTTAAATCTGCCAATTGGAAGGCTAAAAACAGGCACACCTCCCAGATTACTAAAAAGTAGCATTAATTGGAACAAAGTTGAAATGCAATCTGCAGATAGAGACCCAGTTCCTTTCTCATACATTAATAAGAAAATAGATGTCCGACAGATAAAATGTGGCATAACAAGAACAAATTCAGATACCCATAAAATAATTTCAGATAACATTAAGTTATCTCCAGTATACTCTGGATTGATTCAAGGAACTGGACCAAGATATTGCCCAAGTATAGAAGACAAAGTTAATAGATTTTTTGAAAAAGAATCACATCAAATTTTTCTTGAGCCGGAAGGTTTAGATAGTCCTTTAGTTTATCCTAATGGAATATCAACAAGTTTACCAAAAATAATACAGAATAAATTTTTGAAAACTATTCTTGGCTTAGAAAACGCTATTATAAAGCAACATGGATATGCGATTGAATATGATTACATAGATCCAAGAGCTTTAAGTGATACGTTACAGTCAAAAAAAATAAAAGGTCTTTTTTTTGCTGGTCAAATAAATGGTACAACAGGATATGAAGAAGCTGCAGCACAAGGATTGATTGCAGGTATTAATGCAACAATTAATCTCAATAACAATCCTAAATGGTTTACTCTAGACAGATCAGAGGCATATATTGGAGTAATGATTGATGATTTGATCAACAGGGGCGCCCCAGAGCCATATAGAATGTTTACGTCTAGAGCAGAGTTCAGGTTGCTTTTAAGATCTGACAATGCTGATCAGAGATTAACTGACAAAGGTTTAGAATTTGGCGTAGTTGGACAAAAAAGAAAAATCTTATGGACAAAAAAGAAAAAGGACCTAGAACAATCTTATAAAATTATTAATAATTTAAACGCAAAACCTAGTTTATTAAAAAAATACAATTTACCAATTAGTAGAACTGGTAAATTAAGGACACCTAAAGATATATTATCCTCTGGAAAACATAACTTAAAAGATCTTTTTGAAATTTGGCCAAAACTTAGATTAATTCCTAACGATTTGCATTCACAAATTGAGATCGATTGTATTTATAATGTGTATCTTAAAAGACAAAAAGAGGATATTAAAATTTACCAAAAAGAAAGCAAAATTATAATTCCAATAAATTTTGATTTTAACAACATTAAAGGATTATCAAATGAAATTAAAGATATTCTTAAAAACACGAGACCTAAGACTGTAGCTCAAGCATCGAAACTTCCGGGGTTTACTCCAACTGCTACTTTATTGCTTCTTAGATATTTGAAACGAAATAAGATAGATAAAGTTGCTAACGAATATTGATACCTATTCTGGATTTAGTTCGTACGTATATGTTTCACGTGAAACATTTGAAAAATTATATATTTTTTACAGAACACTTACTAAATGGCAAAATTCAATTAATCTTATAAGTGAAAGTAGCGCAAAAAATATTTGGGAAAGGCATTTTTTAGACTCTGCACAATTATACAATTATGTTAAAGATATAAATGGAAACATCTTAGATTTTGGTTCTGGGGCGGGTTTCCCAGGTCTGGTGCTTGCAATAATGGGTAAGAAAAATATTCATTTAGTTGAATCCGATTACAAGAAATGTGTTTTTTTAAAAGAAATTTCGATGTTAACTGATATAGATATAACCATACATAATTGTAGAATTGAAAATTTAAGATTTTTTGATGTCGATTTGGTAACGTGTAGAGCATTAGCGCCTTTACCTAAGCTGATCGATTATGTTGAAAATTTTGTGAGCAAATCATCAAACAAAGACCAAAACTTACCTAAGCTATTGTTTTTAAAGGGAAAAATGTATAAACAAGAACTTTCACAATTAAAAAAAAATAAAATTATTGATTTTAGAGAGTATACATCAATAACTGATAGATATGGTAAAATTTTATATATAAATAAAGTAGAGATGTTGTAGACAACTTAAATGAATAGTAAACTTACACAAATAATTGCTATTGCAAATCAAAAAGGGGGCGTGGGTAAAACCACAACTGTAATTAATTTAGCAACAGCTATGGCAGCATGTGATAAAAGGACATTAATTATTGATGCTGATCCACAAGGAAACGCCAGCACTGGATTTGGTATAAAATATGATCAAAGAGATAAAGACTTATATTCTGTAATTTGTCGCAAAAATAATATCAATGTATCTATTAAGAATACAATGATCCCTAAGCTTGACATCATACCAACTTCACCAGACTTGTCAGTTCTTGAACAAGAACTAGTTAATGAGCACAATAGAGAATTTAAAATCCGTGATTTAATAGAAGAGATTAATAATATCTATGATTATATATTCATTGACTGTCCACCATCCTTAGGCTTACTTACATTGAATGCATTATGTGCAGCCAAAAGTTTAATTGTTCCTTTACAAACAGAGTTTTATGCTCTTGAAGGGTTAACCCAGCTTTTGAAAACACTAGAGGCCATTAAAAATAATTTTAATACCAAAATTAAACTACAAGGTATTCTACTTACTATGTATGATAAAAGAAATAAAATATGTGAAATGGTGTCAAATGATGTTAAAATTCATTTTGATGATAAAGTATTTAAAACAATAATTCCAAGAAATGTAAGAGTTTCAGAGGCTCCTAGTTATGGTCAACCGGTTTTAATGTATGATATCTCATGCCCAGGATCTCAAGCTTATGCATCATTAGCAGGTGAAATTATAAACCAAGAGAAAGATTTAAAATGAAAAAAAAGAATAATTATAAAATTGGTCTTGGTAGTGGTTTGTCTAGTCTTTTGGGCGCAGAAGCAGAAAAAAAAGCTGATAATTTTAAAATTGTTCCTATAGAATTAATTTCACCTGGTCCTTGGCAACCAAGAAAAGTTTTTGATAAGGACGAATTGGATTCTTTGTCAAGCTCTATAAAGAATCAAGGTATAATTCAACCAGTAATTTTAAAATCAAAACAAAATGAAAAAAATCAATATTTTATTATTGCTGGTGAAAGAAGATGGAGAGCATGTCAGTTAGCTAAAATACATGAAATTCCAGCAATCATAAGAGATGATATAGAAGATGAAAAAATTGCTGAACTATCATTAGTTGAAAATATTCAAAGATCAGAATTAAATCCTATTGAAGAAGCAGAAGGATATCAGTCTTTGCTTAATAATTATAATTATACGCAAGAAGAAATTTCAAAAGCAGTTGGAAAATCTCGTTCTTACATCGGTAATATAACTAGGTTATTATTATTGTCAGATAAGGCTAAAGAATTGCTATTACAAAAAAAACTTTCAATTGGCCAAGTAAGACCACTTATAGGATGTAAAGATACTGATCATTATTTACAAATAATATTAAAAAATAAACTTAATTCTAGAGATATTGAAAAACTTATAAAAAAAGAGAAAATTAAGGTTTCTCATATAAATAACAAAAACGTAGATACTTTAAATCTAGAAAAGGAATTATCAGAAATAACTGGATTGGGAGTTAAAATTAATTTTGATAGTTTGAAACAAAGGGGAAATATAAAGTTAGAGTGCAAAAACATAACAGAATTCAACTATATAGTTGAAAAAATTAAGACTTAATTCTATTTCTTGCAATAACAGAAGTTGAAAGTATAAATTGTGAAATAATAGTTTTTTCCATGAGATTATTTAATTTGCATTTTATTTCGAGATTGATTAAACGATCTAACACAATATTAATTAATCTTAAATTCCAGACTTTACATTGAAAAATTACAAATTCTTTTTTTTTGAAGAATATAGGCGGTCGAATATTTTCAATTACATTAATTAAATTTTTATTATTTTTAGAAAGTAATAAAATTTTTTCAATTAATTTAAAATGACTTACGAACATTTTTATCAGAGTAATACTTGAACTTTGATTGTCATAAATTCTTTCAAAGTAATTTAATGAATCACTAATATTGCCATTAACGCAATATTCAACAACTTTATTAAAATTAACATCTTCATTGCTCGAAATAAGTTCAAAAATCATTTCTATAGTAACATTTTTATTATTTGTTAAAAAAGAATCTAACTTTTCAATTTCCATTTTATTATTTAGTGAGTCAGAATTAAATTTTACAGCTAAAGTATTTATAAAATCGTCTTTAAAATAAAGTTTATGTTTAGAAAATAAATTGGAAATTTCACTATAAATTGTTTTTAATTTTTCTTCATAACAAGGAACTATGATAGAATTTTTGTCATTTTGAAAGTGTTTTGTAAAAGCGCTCTGTTTAATGTTACCACATTTTATTAAAAGTAAATAATTATTACTTTCTATTTCAAGAGCTTTTAAAATAATATTTTCTAAATTTTTACTAATAGAAATATGCATTAAGTCTAATAAAATAAATTTTTTTTCTGAGAACATGTTAAAAGTATTAATATTCTCTAGAAGTTCCCAGGAACGATCCTTAAACTGTTCACCGTCTATCTTCGACACACTAAAAGGATCATTTATATTGATTTTAAGTACATCTAATGTTTTTTTATATAAAAGTTCAACTAAGCCTAAATTATTACCATACAAAAAAATAATATTAATATTATCAAAATTTGCTTTTAAACGTTCTACAAAATAATCTGAATTAATCTTCAACTTAATTTACTTATAATAATTTTTATTCGCATATAAAGCGATTTTGCAGAACTTTTAATTAATCTTTCTTTTATATGATCAATACTTTTTTGTTGTGTGTAGAGTGAACTTGAAGAAGAACTTAATGCAGGAAAAGTAGTAATCGAACCAGAATCAATTATATCATTTGTTTCATTATTTCTTAAATAATAATTAATTTTTGCTTTTGTCGATTTAAGCACATTTGTACCACTTACCGATAATGTGTTTGAAGATTGAAACTTGATTGTAGTATTTAGTTTATATTTTTTATATGAATTAAATTTATTAGAGAAAAAACGTTTTAAATCTTCTTTGAACAAAATATTGTATTTATCATCATTTGTTTCAATTTCGATAGAAAAACCACTTTCGTCTGTTATTTTTTTTAAGCTATGAGAAGAACAACCGCTCATTAATAAAACAAAGCAGATAATAATTATTTTTTTAAAAAAAAACATTAACACCCATTTAAATGACAAAATTAACAATACGATTTGGTATTATTATAATTTTTTTTGGTTTGTCGATCAAAAATTTTAAAACATTTTTTTCTTTTAAAGCAATTGTTTTTATATCTTCTTCATTTGAATTTACAGGTATTTCAACAATTGCCCTGACCTTACCATTAATTTGTATTGGCATTTTTACCATATCTTTTTGTATATATTTTTTATCAACTTCAGGCCAAATTTGATCTGCAATAATTTGTTCATTAACTAAGTGATGCCATAATTCTTCAGCTAAATGTGGCACCATAGGATTAATTAAAATTAAAAGTTTTTTTGTTACGTAAATAACAACTAATGTATCAACTTCGTTTTTAATTTCATAGTTAGATATGGAATTAAATAAGCTTCTTACTGATGCTACAGCAATATTAAAATGAAACTCGTCAATAGCTTTCGTAACTTCAATAATAGATACATTAAGAATTTTTAAGAGTTCTTTATGCCTTTTAGACAAATTTAGTGGTAATTTGTCATCATTGGTTTTTTTAGGCAAACCTCTAACAAACTTCCAAAGTTTATTTAAAAAACGCCAAGAACCTTCTACACCTGAATCTGACCATTCCATATCTCTATTTGGTGGTGAATCAGATAACATAAAAAACCTGGCAGTATCTGCACCATAATTTTCAATGATTTGTTGAGGATCAACAACATTCTTTTTAGATTTACTCATTTTTTCTATTCTTCCAGCTACAACTTTTTCTTTCGTATTTATATGAAAGTACTTATTGTCTTTTCTTAAAATTTCGCTAGGAAATAGCCATTGTTCTTTTTTTGTTTTAAAAGTTTGGTGTGTAACCATTCCTTGAGTTTGAAGAGAAATGAAAGGTTCCTCAATATTGATAGTATTTACTTTTTTTAATGCTCTCATAAAAAATCTTGAATAAAGAAGATGCATAACAGCATGTTCAACCCCGCCAATGTATTGATCAACAGGCATCCAATAATTTATAGCTTCATCTGTAAATGCCTTTTCGGGGTTTAAATCAGTAAATCTCGCAAAGTACCAGCTTGATTCAAAAAAAGTATCAAAAGTATCAGTTTCTCTAATAGCTTTTTTACGACACTTTGGGCATTTAGTATATTTCCAAGTAGGGTGGTAGTCTAGTGGATTGCCTTTTTTGTCAAAGTTTATATCATTAGGTAAACAAATTGGTAATTGTTCTTCGGGAACTGGGACCTCACCACATTCATTGCAAAAGATTATTGGGATAGGACATCCCCAATATCTTTGACGAGAGACTCCCCAATCACGAATTCTATAAGTAATTTTTTCCTTACCAATATCTAACTTTCGAAGTTTATCAACACACAACTTTATTGCATCTTTAGTATTTAAATTATCTAAAAATCCTGAATTAATATGAACACCATCACCTGTGTAAGGAAGGTTTTCTTCAGTTTCGATAACAGGTAAAATATCTAAAGAATATTTTGTTGCAAAATCATAATCTCTTTGATCATGAGCTGGACATCCAAAAATAGCTCCTGTTCCGTAATCCATTAAGATAAAATTAGCAATAAAAACTTTTAACTTTACATTTTCTTTAAAAGGGTGCGATACAAAAAGGTTCGTTTCATAACCGTGTTTTTCTGCTTTCTCAATATCAATTTCTTTATTGGATTGTTTTTCACAAAATTCGATAAAATCTGCAGCTTTAGAATCTTTTTTTGCTACACTTTTTGCGAGTTTATGCTGAGGAGATATAGCTATGAAAGAGGCTCCAAAAATTGTATCGGGTCTAGTAGTAAATACCTCTATATGATCTAAAGAATTTTCAATATAAAATTTTATCGACGCCCCAAAGCTTTTACCAATCCAATTTCTTTGCATTGTTTTTACTTTTTCAGGCCAATCTTTTAAGTTGTCAATTTCATTAAGTAGTTCATCTGCAAAATCAGAAATTTTTAAGAACCAACCATTCATTTTTTTCTTTTCAACTTCTACCCCAGAACGCCAACCACGGCCATCAACAACTTGTTCATTGGCCAATACTGTTTGTTCAACAGGGTCCCAATTAACTAAGGTTTCTTTTTTATAAGCAATTCCTGCTTTATAGAAATCTAAAAACATTTTTTGTTCAAATTTATAATAATCTGGGTTACATGTTGACAGTTCTTTTTCCCAATCGTAAGACAAACCCATTTCTTTTAATTGTTTTTTCATAACTTCAATATTCGAATAGGTCCACTTTGAAGGGTGTGATTTGTTTTCTATGGCAGCATTTTCTGCTGGCAATCCAAATGCATCCCAACCCATAGGATGAAGAACATTAAATCCTTGAGCTTTTTTATATCTTGCAATTAAATCACCTAAAGTGTAATTGCGCACATGTCCCATGTGAATAGCTCCAGAAGGATATGGAAACATCTCTAAGACGTAGTATTTAGGTTTTTTATAATTAATTTCGGCTTTAAAAATGTTTGATTCAGCCCATTTTTTTTGCCATTTTTTCTCTATCAAAGAAGGGTTATATTTCATAATTAAAATTATTTCATTGAATTAATTCTTAGATTTCTGGCTTCGTTTAAAATGTTATTTTCAATTTGATTAGCAAGTTCAGTGTCTAAGTATGTGTCAGACCAAATATTATCTTTTAATTTTTGAACATGAACTTTTATATTGATACCTTCCGATCTTAACTCACTACTACTAATAAAAGCAGTAATTTTAATTCTTTTATCTTTTATAGTTTTATTGGTATACCAATCAGTTATTATAGTTCCACCAAGTGCATCTGTAGAAATTAGTGGTGCAATGGATAAAATATTTAATGAAGCCCGCCATAGAAAACCATTTACGTTAATGTTTGCCCCATCTGTATTTTTTGGGTTCAAAAGATCAGACAACGATATCCCTTTTTTCGAATCTTTAGAAAAAATACCAGGTGTTTTTTCTTCTTTCGTAATTGGATTTTTTACAGATGAGTTGTCACTTGAACATGCATTTAAAAAAATCAAGATATATAAACAAAAAATATATTTAGACATTAAATAAACCTTTTCATTAATGTTAATACTTTTGTATCAGTATTTTACAATACATGGAATAGTAAAAATAAAAATAGAAATTAAAAAAAGGCGGCCAAAGCCGCCTTTTAATACAAACAAATTCTAATTAATTAGAATGACGCCTTAATAGTAAGTTTGGTGTTTGTTCCATTATCACTATTAGTAGCGTCTCCAGCACCTTTCTTATAGTCATAATCGTCTACGTTGATTACAGCTGTTAAACCAGACGCGATTGTGTATTGAACTTCAGCACCTGATCTAGTGTATTCTTCACCAGCATCTAAATCATCTTCTGATTTGAATGTATAGGCACCTATTGTCATGCCGTTTGGCATTTTATAGGAGACAGAAGCACCTTGATTTTGGATGTCTTCATCATTTGATTCAGTTGTTCCCTGAGATACAATTAATGAAATATCTCCTGATACAACTTTCATACCCATTTGATCAGAATCTAAGTCTTGTGTAGCATTTTCTGTAGTAGATGTAGTATAACCTAGTGTTATAGATGCACCTCCTGCTGACATGGCGTACTTAGCACCCATTGAAGTTGTATCTGCAGATGAAGCTGCTTCACCAGCATCTTCGAATGAAATACCAGCAGTCAAACCGCCCATTGCTGGAAGATGATAAGCAATTTTGTTGTTATCACCGTCTTGCATACTTAAAGATGAACTTGTTCCAATAGATGATGAAGTAACAGCTGGAGCTGCATCTTCTGCAATTAAGTCACTCTCATCAATGATGTAAGAGTTAGCGGCACCATCATCATTACCTAACACTATTTTACCAAATCCACCAGAAATTGCAATTGCAGTTTCTGCGTTACCAAGAGCACCACCATCAGTATCTATTGTTACATGATGAGCTATGTCTAATCCAGAATCTGTTTTGTTAGTAAATTTAATTGTAAGTTCAGAGTCCTGACCAAAAGTTGTACCATCGGTAGCAGTTACGTTAGAACTTCTTGAATTATATGACCACTCATGAGCTCCTGAAATAGAAACATCGGCAAGAGCAGCGTTTGTTGAAAGAGTAGCAGCTGCAGCTAAAGCAGTTGTACCCAAAAGTAATTTACGCATTGCGTATCCCCTTATAAAATGTTTTCATATATTGAAAACGGTTATTAATATTTCTACCATAGAAATATCTAATCTTTTTAATAAATGAAAGTTATAAAAAAAACTAGCAACTAATGACAAAAAAATCACTTTTTTTATTTTAACGTTGCATAAATGCAACATTTATATATTTTAACTTTTTTAAATAATTTAGAAGATTGTAAATTTAGGAGAATCTAACTTGGAAGATATTAAAAAAAATAGAGATTTTCTTTTGTCAAAAATAAGCATAACACATGAGAAAAGTTATTTTTTTAATGATAAAATTCCAAAATTAGTAGCAGTTTCAAAAAAACAGGAAGATTACAAAATTGATAAGGCAATAGAATGTGGGCAACAAGTTTTCGCAGAAAATAGAGTTCAGGAAGCGTATTCAAGGTGGAAAAAAAGGTTAGAAACCAACAAAAATTTAGAGTTGAGGCTTATTGGCCCACTACAGACTAATAAAGTTAATATTGCTCTTAAATTATTTGATATAATAGAAACTTTGGACAGAGAAAAACTTGCGAATGAAATAGCAAAAAATTTCAATAATAATGTTAAAACTAAAAGTTTTTATATTCAAATTAATACAGGAAATGAGTCACAGAAGAGTGGATTAAGTCCTTTGCAAGCGGATTCATTTATAAAATATTGTGAAAATGATTTAAAATTACCAATTGTAGGCCTTATGTGCATACCCCCCATAAATGAAGAACCATCGATGCACTTTTCTTTACTTAAAAAAATCGCATCTAGAAATAAATTATCAGAATTGTCTATGGGTATGAGTGCAGATTATGAAGATGCAATAAATTTTGGTTCAACATCAGTTCGAATAGGATCTATGTTTTTTGGAGAGAGAATAGAATAATTTAGAGTATATGCCCAGATTTATTAGATTTTGTTTCAAGATATTTTTTATTAAATTTATTCGGATTTATCTTTATGGGTATTCTTTTATTCACATTAATTCCTAAATTTATGAGATGTTGAACTTTTTTGGGGTTGTTAGTAATTAAGTCGACATTTTTAATATTTAATTGAGTTAAGATTTCTTTAGCTGGGAAGTATAATCTTTCATCGTCGTTAAATCCTAAGTCTTCATTTGCCTCAACAGTGTCCATACCATTCTCTTGTAAAGCATAAGCCCTAAGTTTATTTAATAACCCAATATCTCTTCCTTCTTGTGCTAAATAAATTAAAACCCCCTCATCAGCCTCAGCCATCATTTTAATTGATTGTTTTAATTGTTGTCCACAGTCACATTTTAAACTTTCAAGAACATCTCCTGTAATACATTGGCTATGAATTCTTATTAGAGCATGATCATTTTTCAGCGATCTATTTTTACCAAAAACTAAACAGAAATGTTCGTTACCTCCATCTCTAGGTCTAAAAATAATAATTTCACAATTTTCAGTATATGAAATAGGAACCTTAGCCTTTACTGCCATAGTCAAGTTACTTGCATTAATTTCTTCGTAGGATCTAATATCAGATACATTTATATTTATAAGATTATTATCAAAAGCCCACTTACTAATTTTTTCAATAGAAATATTTGAAATTATAGCCATTAAACCAGAAGGAAGGAGTCTAGATTGCCTTAATAACAAAATACAAGAAGACACTATTCCTTTATTGCTTTCTGGTAATAAACCATTAATTTGTGGAATTTTATGACCAGCTAACGGCATACAAAGAGATAAAATATCATCCTTTGACCATTTATTATTTATTAAAATTGAGCAAGGTTCGCTAAC
Organism: SAR116 cluster bacterium AG-321-K23; assembly: GCA_003284565.1. Lineage (GTDB taxonomy): Bacteria > Pseudomonadota > Alphaproteobacteria > Puniceispirillales > Marisalimonadaceae > Marisalimonas. The sequence goes on along the minus strand of QBXO01000031.1, from coordinate 351 downwards.
ATCTCTAATTCCGAGGGCCCTACAGCGAGTTTGTGATAGAATAATGTTTGGTCTTGATAGCGCAAGCTTTGATAGTTCATTAATTGTATTATCATGAATTAATTCTGATGCTACCAGTAAAACAGAGTAACCAGTACTATTGTCTGATATAACAAGTTTTCCTCCTCGTCTAAGTTCAGATATTGCTCTTTCTATTTTTACTGTTAAGCTAATGTTGTTCATTAAATGTTTTATTTTAAGTAATTACGGTTAATAATGGTGACTTCCTTGAAAAAAGATCTATCTATATTATTATATGAAAACGACCAGCTTTTAAACTCAATTCTTCATTATCAAATTACTAATTATGAG
>QBXO01000030.1 GCA_003284565.1 SAR116 cluster bacterium AG-321-K23 | reverse complement strand
ATGCTATTAATGGTGGACATGAGATGATGACCAAAATCACCGCAACTGGATGTGCATTATCTTGTTTAATTGGAGCGGCTATAACAGTTGATGGAGACAAAGCTATTTCAACTGCATCAATGATTGGTATTTATGGTTTAGCAGGAGAAATGGCAAGCAAAATTTCTCAGGGACCAGGAAGTTTGAGAATGAATCTATTAGACAAATTATATAATATTTCTACAGACGAAATCATAAGTAATGTAAAAATTCAAAATGTCTAATCTTCAATCTTATTTTATTGCAGGTCCTGAAAATTTACTTCCTCATCATATATCCAAAAGTGAACAAATAGGTAAGGCACTCGTTAGAATAGTTAGTGAGCTAGCAGAAAATGGTCTTGATGTTTTTCAATTGAGAGCTAAATCAATGCAAGATACCGAAATTATAGATCTTATCAAAGATCTGAGGTTAGCAACGTATAATACTAAAATGAAGCTTTGTATTAATGATAATGTGAATGTTGCATCTAAGTGCAACGGGTTAATTAATATACTCCATCTTGGACAATCTGATATGGCACCAAATGAAGCAAGAAAATTGATAGATCAAGATATTGAAATTGGTTTATCTATAACAAATGAAAATCAGTTGGATAATGTTCCAAATTGTGTAAGTTATCTTGGTGTGGGACCAATTTTCAATACTGGTTCAAAGAGTGACGCATCCGAACCAATTGGTTTAAATAGATTAAAAGACATCGTCAATAAAACAGAAATTCCAGTTGTTGCAATAGGTGGTATTTCTTTAGATAATATTTATGATTTGTTTAAACTAGGAGTTTCTGGTGTGGCAGTAATTTCGGCAATATTGAATGAATATAATCCAATCGAAAATTTTCATAAATTGAAAGAAAATATAATAAAAGGCTCAGAAAAATGAATATAGTTCTTACCGGTGGTACAAGTGGACTTGGTTATAGAACAGCCCAGGTTTTAGGTAAAGAGATTGAAAACAAAATAATTTTAATAGGTAGTAACAAGAAAAAAGGTGAAACATCAGTAGAAAATTTAATAAAAGAAACATCAAACAATAATATTAGTTTTATACAATGTGATCTTTCATCTATTTCAGAAATTAAATCATTAGCAGACAAATTAAAAAAATTTAAAATTGACATTCTTATCAACAACGCTGGTGCATTATTTTTTTCTAGGAAAAATAGTGTGGACAAAATAGAAAAAACATTTGCACTCAATCACCTGTCATATTTCATTCTAACAAATTTATTATTGAAATATAAAGTTATAAAAAACGGAGGAAGAATAGTTAACGTTGCTAGCGGCGCGCATAGAGGTGTAAAATTAGATTTTAATAATTTAGAAATGACAACTAATTATAACGGTTGGATTTCTTATAAAAAATCAAAATTATGCAATATATTATTTACTAAAAAAATGAGTGAATTAACAAAAAAAAATAAAATAACCGTTAATTGTCTACATCCTGGTTTTGTTAAAACCAAATTTGGAAAAAACAATAATGGTCTTGCCACTTTAGCTATAAAACTTCTGATGAATTTCTTTGCAATATCAGTAGAAGAAGGTGCTGAAACCATAGTTTTTTTAGCGATAGATAATAGTGTTAAAAATATTACTGGAAAATATTTTTATCAAAGTAAAATTAAAGAGCCTTCAATATTTGCCCAAAACCAAAAAGATGCTGATCTTTTATGGAATGAAAGTCTGAGTATAGTTAAAAACAAAGGTTTGACATTAACATAATATTGTTAAACAAGTTAAATGATGAAAAATTATAACAGTTCTTTAATTACTCCAGTATTAATAGCTGGCTCATTAATAATAATTATTACTTTTGGAATAAGAGGCAGCTTTGGCGTATTTCAGATACCAATTGAACAGGAATTTCAATGGTTAAGGGTAGAATTTTCTTTAGCAATTGCAATACAAAACCTTGGTTGGGGTATTGGTGCTCCTATTTTTGGAGCTTTAGGCGAAAAGTTTGGTGATAGAAAAATGATAATAATTGGAGCCTTTTGCTACGTAATTGGCCTACTGTTATCAACTATCGCACAAAATCCACTAACACATCAATTTCTTGAACTGATCATAGGCTTTGGAATAGCTGGAACAGGCATGGGAATGATATTAGCAGTTGTTGGAAGAGCATCTAGTGAAAAAAATAGATCAATGGTCTTAGGAATTGTGACTGCTGCAGGTTCAGTTGGTCAAATGATAGGAGCTCCAATCGCTCAGGCTCTTTTAAATTTATATAGTTGGCAACAGGTTTTTATAATTTTTTCAATGTCAATTGCTTTAATTATTTTTGTGGTTCCATTTTTAAAATCACCTTCTATTTCTTCAAAAAAAGAAATTGAAATAAGTTTAAAAAAGGTATTAGCAGATGCTTTCAAGGATCCTAATTTTTCTATGATATTTTTTGGTTTTTTTGCCTGCGGTTACCAATTAGCATTTTTAACAGCTCATTTTCCTGCCATGGTAACTGAAATGTGTAGTGATATAAATCCATCTAGCTTGTTTCATAATTTTGGTGTTTCTACGACTTCAACTTTAGGTGCTTTTGCAATAGCATTAATTGCTTTTAGTAATATTTTTGGAACGATATACGCAGGTTGGTTAGGACAGAGATACCCCAAAAAATTCGTATTAGCTATAGTATATGGCCTTAGAGCTCTAATTGGTCTAATTTTCATCATACTTCCAATTACACCAATATCGGTGATTCTATTTTCTTTATTTATGGGAACTTTGTGGTTAGCTACAGTACCACTAACTAGTGGATTGATAGCACATATTTATGGATTACGTTATATGGGCACCTTATATGGAATTGTTTTTTTATCACATCAATTAGGTAGTTTTCTTGGTGTTTGGATGGGTGGAAAACTTTATGACGCAACAGGTGATTATACTCTAGTTTGGTGGATTGGTATAGGAGTTTCTGTTTTTTCAACTTTGGTACACTTGCCAATTAAAGAACAAAAATATCAACCTGCTTAATTATAAATTCCATACGCAAAAAATTTCATTAGTATTGTTAAAAGCAAAAACTATATTAAAGAAATTTTAGATAGGATTTAAAGAACTTATTCTTTTATATAAAAAGTAACCCCCGGTTAAAACTAAAATTATAGCAACTATCATTCTCACTGGACTACCCATCAAAAATAAAGGAAGTGACAATACAATCATAGAAATAGGAACATAGAGTTTTGAGAATAAACTGTCCTTCTTTGCATCTTGATAAAATGGAAAGATCACAGAGATAATGGCCATCAACAAGAAAAACAAAGACCATGGCCTTGATATAAATAATATCATATCATCACTTATACCAGTAGCTCTTGCTAAATTAAGCTCAGCTAACTTGCCTAGAACAACACCTAGTATCATAGGCGCAAGAGGAAATCCTAATTTTTTCATAAAATATCCAATTACTCCAAAAAAGAACATTACCCATATATCAAAAACAACGTTGTGTAATGCGAAAACTCCAATAGCACAATAAGCTAGAATCACTGAAGCTAAAACATACATTGGAATTTTTGTAACAAGCAAAAATATTCTCAGTGAAAAAGCTTGTAACCCAACCATAAAAAAGTGAGCTACGAAAAAAGCTATAAAAACTCCATATGCTAATAATGGCTCATCTTGAATAAATGTTGGGCCAGGAATAATATTATGTATCATCAATGCGCCTAACATAACAGCCGTCACAATATCCCCAGGAATACCAAGCGCCATCATCATAATTAACGCTCCACCAGCAGTGGCGTTGTTTGCGGCCTCTGGTGCAATCACACCATCATACTCACCTTTTCCAAAATTTGATCTATTTGGGGAAGCCTTTTTTGCCTGATCATAAGCTAAAATATTTGATATTGATCCACCAGCCGCGGGTAAAATACCAGTAAAAATTCCGATAAAACTTGACCTGAATAAATTCACCCATCTCTTTAAAATTATCAATATTGCCTGTCTATGCTCAACTTTGACTATAGCTCCAGATTGTGACATAAGAGGGCTCTTGGCCCTTTTATCATCTTCTACGTCAGTAAGTAATTGTGAAAATGCAAATAATCCTATTAAGACTGGCAGAAACGCAAATCCTTGCTTAAATTCGTCAAATCCAAAAGTAAATCTTGCAACTCCGTTGATTTCATCTTCACCAACTGTTGCTGCAAATAATCCAAGTAACCCAGCAATTAAACCTTTAGTTATATTCCCACCTGATAAACTTACAGTAATTGTAAGAGCAAAAATAATTAAAGAAAAATAATCCCAAGGACCAAATTCTAAACCTAAAAATGCTAATTGTGGCGCTAATGCTACTAAAATTACGGCACTAATCATTCCTCCAAAGAAAGAAGACCATAATCCTAAACCCAATGCGAGACCGGGTCTACCAGATCTTACTAATGGAAAACCGTCAAATGTTGTAGCAACGGATGATGGAGTTCCAGGTATGCCAGTTAACATACATGACATTAGACCTCCAGAAAAACCCCCAACAAATACGCCTAACATAGTTGCTAGACCTTGAACTGCAGTCATACCAAAAGTAAATGGAAGAGTTAATATTACACCCATTGCAATAGTAAAACCTGGTATAGCGCCTGCTAAAATACCAGCAAGTGTCCCTATAAACATTAAACCTAATGTTACTGGATCTAAAACAATACTTGCAAATGCTTGTAAAATAACATCTATCATAATTTTACCAAATTCTAAGAATTTCTCCCTCTGGCAAAATCACTTTCAAGCCAAAGGTAAAGATTGACCACATAATTCCAATTGTAATAATTGATATAATAAAGTGGTTAATAATTTTTTTTAATTCAAATCCACCTAACATAGTAAGCAATCCAAATACGAACAATACACCTCCAATCAGCATTCCCAAGTAATCTAAAAATGCCAAGAAAAGAACAAACATTAAGAAACATATTGATGCATTCTTAAATTTAAAAAAAACATTTGTTAAATTTGTATCATTTGAATTTAAATTATTTTCAGCCTCAGTGACCACAGACTTGATTAGCATAACTAGGCACATAATTGATAAAAGACATAATACTATAGTTGGCCAAAAACTGGCTTTCATTCCTTGATAGCCTGGGTCTTCAATATCAAAACTGCTATTGATCATTATACCACAGAATAATAATAGAGATATTGCTACAATAGTGTCTTTTTTAATATTCATAATGATTAATTAAAAGAAGAGATAATAAATTACCTCTTCTTTTATAGCTTTAGTCTTTTCTTTTGTATACGCCAACTTGTTTTGCAATTGGCTTCCAATAATCATAAGTTGCTTGAAAATGTTTTTTATAATCTTCAGGACCTTTATAATTAATTAAAATACCTTTTTTATGCATGGCGGCTTTAAAATCTTTATCCATTGCAGCGCCAGCAAACATTTTAGCATAATGATTTACAATTTCTGGTGATGTTCCTTTTGGGGCAACAACGCCTCTTTCAACAGCAAAAATAACTTTTGCACCCTGTTCCTGTGCTGTTTTCACATTAGGTATTTGGTCAAGTCTTGAATCATTAGTAACACCAAGCGCTTTTAACTTACCAGCTTTGATAAATTTTATAGCTGCAGCAAGGTTGATTTCTCCTAGTTTTATATTATCAGCTAATAGCGCAGTCATTCTTTGTTTTGTTCCATCGTAGGAAACATGCTTGAATTTCGCACCTGTTGCATCTTCCAAAAGAAGGAAAACAAACTGACTTGTTGAACCAAAAGTTCCACCTGCTGTAATTGTTCCAGGAGCTTTTTTAGCTGCAGCAACTAGTTCTGATATATTGTTGTATGGTGTATTTACATTAGCACCTATAATAGAAGGTGTTGATGTAACCATTGAAATTGTCTCAAAAGCATCCCAAGTAATGTCAATTCTTCCAGTAAAATAACTGGTTATAGCGCTTTGGTGAATTGCAAATAGGGTACAGCCGTCAGGTTTTGCTTTTGAGGCTTGTTTTGCACCTTTATTACCACCTTGGCCACCAACATTAACGACTTGGAGTTGTGGCTTCGCTCCATTTTTGTTAACTTTATCAACCATCTGTCTAAAAATTACGTCAGTTCCACCACCTGCTCCCCAAGGAACGATTAGCTTTGCAGTACCACAAGGAATATTAGGTGCAGCTGATACTCCCGTGAATGATAAAGCAAGTAAAGCAGCTCCTGCTAAACCTACTTTAAATAAATTTTTTATAGGCATTGTTATCTCCACAAATTAGTTTAGTTTAGTTTTGAAATAATTTAAGAATTTATAATTGCTCAGTTGCTTACAAAGAGTCAATTTTTTTATAATATTTTGGAATTAAAATGACAAGATTTACTACAAGACCTGAAATTGTCGGTAACTTTGGAGTTGTTACATCCACTCATTGGATTGCATCTGCAGTGGGGATGTCAATTCTCGAGAAAAATGGCAATGCATTTGATGCAGCAGTTGCAACCGGGTTTGCACTTCAAGTAGTTGAACCTCACCTTAATGGTCCTGGTGGTGAAGTACCTCTAATCTTATGCCCAAATGAAGAAAGTCCGATTGTGATATGTGGTCAAGGTGTTGCTCCAAATTCTGCTACTCTTAAAACTTTTAGTGATATGAATTTAAGTATAGTTCCAGGAAGTGGTCTTTTACCAGCTGTTGTTCCAGGAGCATTTGATGCTTGGATGCTTCTTTTACACAACTATGGGACGATGTCATTAAAAACAGTATTAGAACCAGCAATAAGTATTGCTACAAAAGGTTATCCTTTAGTTCCAAACATTATTAACACAATTAAGTCTGTAGAAGAACTGTTTAAAACTGAATGGACAAGTTCAGCAGAAATTTATCTTCCTAAGGGTGTCCTTCCATCTATTGGTGATTTTTTCACTAACAGAAAAATGGCTAAAACATATTTAAGAATTATAGAAGAAGCAGAAAACAAATCTAAAGATCGTGAAGAACAAATAAAACATGCTCGTTTAATATGGAGCCAAGGATTTGTTGCACAAGAAATAGAAGATTTTTGTAAAAATAATGAGTTTATGGATACAACTGAAAAAAGACATAAAGGTCTATTAACTGGGGATGATCTCGCAAATTGGTCCGCAACCATAGAAAAACCTTTATCTTATAATTACAAAAATTTTACCATGTGTAAAACTGGACCATGGGGTCAGGGACCAACTTTTTTACAGCAATTAGCATTGTTAAAAGAATTTGATTTAGCTTCATTAGATGAAAATTCACCTGAGTTTGTTCACTTAGTTGTAGAAGCAACTAAATTGGCTTTTGCTGATAGAGAAGCTTTTTATGGAGATACGAATTTCAACGATGTACCCATGAATATTTTACTAAGTGAAGATTACAATACTGAACGAAGAAAATTAATATCCAAAGAAGCTTCAATGGAAGTTAGACCAGGAGTTATTCCAGGCTTTGGAGGAAATGTGTTGATAAGACCAAAAGGAAGCACTCCTGAATCATTTTCAAAATTTGATATTGGAGAACCTACAGTAGCAAGATTTGATGAACCTAATCCTACTAGTCTTGGAGATACAAAAGGAGATACTACTCACTTTGATATAATTGATAAATGGGGAAATATGATTGCTGGCACGCCTAGTGGAGGTTGGCTACAAAGCTCTCCAATAATTCCAAACCTTGGGTTTTGTCTATCTAATAGGGGACAAATGTTTTGGTTGGATAAAAACTCTCCAGCATGTATTGGTCCAAAAAGAAGACCTAGAACTACTTTATCACCAAGTCTTGCTCTTAAAGACGGGCTACCTTATATGGTTTTCGGAACACCAGGAGGTGATCAACAAGATCAGTGGTCATTACATTTATTTTTGAGACATGTACATTTTGGGCTTAATCTTCAAGAAGCAATCGATGCCCCAGGATTTAGCACTGCACATTTTCCAAATTCTTTTTATCCAAGAGAAACTGATATCGGCCATTTAGCAGTTGAAGGAAGATTTCCTAAGGAGACTATTGATAAGCTTATAAAAAAAGGGCACAAGGTAATTATTGATGATGACTGGAGCCTTGGCAGAATGACAGCAGCATCAAAAGATGGTGAAATATTAAAAGCAGCAGCTAATCCAAGATTTATGCAAGGTTACGCAATTGGAAGATAAAATCATAAAGGCAAAAAAATGAATGTAGGTATCGTTGGTTTTGGTTCGATAGGAACAGAGGTGGCTAAAGCACTTATTAAAGGTGTAGAAAATTTTTCTCTATATGGAATTACATCTAGAAGCATTGCAAACGCAGAAGCAAGAATTGCAAAATTAAATAAAAATATCAAGATTTATGACCTAGAAACTCTGATAAATAATTGTCAAATTATAATAGATTGCGCTCCTAAAGAAGCTTTTAGAGATATAGCAACGAGATGTATCAACAAAGGCAAAAAATTAATAACTGTTAGTGGGTCTGGTATACTTGATAATTTTGATTTAATTGAATCTCCAAAACACAACAACTCTCAAATAATTTTGGCAACAGGTGCTATATTAGGTTTGGATGCATTGAGAGCTGCTGCAGAATCTACAATTCATTCGGTTAAAATGACAACTCGAAAACCTCCTAATGCGCTTTCAAAAGCACCATATGTTATTAAAAACAATATAGAGCTTGATCAATTATCAGAAGCCAAATTAATTTTTAAAGGTTCTGCTACAGATGGTGCAAAAGCATTTCCAGCAAATGTGAATGTAGCCGCCGCAGTTGGACTAGCAGGTATAGGTGCCAACAAAACTGAACTTGAAATATGGGCAGACCCTAATTTAGAAAGAAATACACATAAAGTTGAAGTTAAATCTGATAGCGCAGAATTCGAAATGTCAATTCAAAATGTTCAAACACCTGAAAATCCAGGAACTGGAAAAATTACTGGATTAAGTGCAATTGCCTGTTTAAGAGGCCTAAAATCTTCACTTAAAGTTGGATCATAAAATTATTTAAGACTATCTTTATAGATCTTCATTCTTAAATAACAAGATTTGAGTATTGGGCAGTCAAAATCAAATTTTTCTGCTTCTGCTATTAAATCTCCAAATATTTCTTCGTGCTCAGTGGGAGCTTTTTTTTCAATATCTCTAAGCATAGAAGCTTTAATAAGAGATCCAGGTGTCATTATATTTTTCAAAACGTTTTTTGTTTCCAAGTCACTTATAGTAAAACCATTAAATTTTGCTATTGATCTACATTCATTATACAAATCAGATAAAGTTTTTTTTCCTACTTCGTGAATACTTATTTCCCCAAGTGGACAATTAAACAATGTTGTGGCCCCAGCAACTGTTGAAATAAAAACCCATTTTCTCCATAAATCTGCAGTAATATCTTCTGATAAAGCAACGTCAAATTTAGCTTTTTTGCAAGTGTTATAAAATGTTAAGAGATCATTATTTCGGTTTTTATTTCTATCTCCAAAAGTAATTTTTTTAAATTCGCTAAAATGTTCTATTGCACCATGATTATTGATAGTTGAACTTATGTGAGCTACACCACCAATTACATTTTCACTTCCAAATTCTTTATCTAGTCTTTTCATGTGAGTAAAACCATTCAAGAATGGGATAATAATACCCTTACCTTTAATACCTTTTAAATCATGCATAGCTTGATCTAAATCATAGGTCTTACATGAAACTAAAATTACATCGTAAATTGGTTTTAACTCATTTGATAAAATTAAATTAGGAGTTAAACTTAAATCACCTAATGGACTAAAAATTTCTAATTTATTTTTTAATAATAATTCTTTTCTTTTTGCTCTAACTAAAAAAGTTACATCAGCACCACTTTCTTGAAGAAAGCCTCCAAAAAAACCACCAATTCCCCCTGTGCCTAATACAAGTATTTTCATACAGTCCTAACTATTAAAATTAATGATATTTATGTAATATGTTCGTATCTTACTATCATCTAATTGAATTCAAAATCAAACAAAATTAGAGTTTTGCAATTCCAGAATTTTTTCTAAAATATCTTTTGGTAATGGTCCCATTTCAAATGCTTGCAGCGCGTTAGTTAAATGATCTAAAGAGGCTAAACCTAGAACGATACAACTCAAGTCATCATTACTGAGACCATACCTAAGTGCAAATTGAGCTCTATTCCCATAATTATCACCAACTAATTTAAATAATCTTTCAACGCGTCTCTCTTCTTCACTTATATCAATAACGTCAGTAACTGGTATTTCTCTTCCATGCCGGACTTTAGTAGCTAACAAACCAGCAGCAAAAATTCTTATACCCATAATGCCCATTTCTTGTTCTTGGCAAGAAGAAATTAAACCAGAGAAATCATGGTCAGTCCACGTACCTTTTTCATTAAAACTAGCGCTAGGATTAAGAAGATTATAATAAATTTGAGCAGTGTCAAAAAGTCCAGTCCTTATAATTTCCTTTATCGAATTAGCTTCTCCTAAAGCCGTTAAACCAATATTTTCAACACGTCCATCATCTTTTAATTTTGTCATAAGCTCACAAATATTATTTTTTAAAATTTGATCCGATGTTAAAGTGTCTTTACTTTCATTGAGAGTAATTCTGTTGTGCAATTGATATAAATCTAATTTATCTATCTTTAACCTTTTAAGACTATTGTCTAATTTTCTGTCTAATTGTGAACTAAATGTCTCTGAACTTGTGGGGTCTAATCTTGCTTTCGAAGATATTTTTAATTTTTCTGAAGATGACATAGAACTTAATAAGTGACCAATATTATTTTCTGATTTTCCATCACTATAAGTCTCGGCAGTATCAACCCAATTGATGCCTGCTTTTAGTGAAAGTTCTAATGCTTTTTCCATTACATCAAACTTAGGATCAATGAAAAGTCCACCGACCCAACCCCCACCTAATATAACATGTGATATATTTAATCCTGTTCTACCTAATTTATTTTTTTTCATAATATTTTCATCTCTATCTATTTTACTGTATTTAGATTACAAGGTGAATAGATCTAAATTCAACTTATTTAAAATAAAAAGTAATGATTAAAGATAAAATTATTTTAAGAAATCTATTATTAGGTTCTTTTTATGCCTCCTTTTCAGCTGCACTTGGAGGATCTACATTTGTTTTTACAAGGTTAATTATCAATGATATTGACCCTTTTACTCTAAGTTTTTTACGATACGGGTTAACTGGACTATTCTTATTTTTGGTATCTATGCCTTTTTTTTTAAGAACTAAGTTTCTTACAGAAGATAAAGTACCTATGGCGTTTTTAGGTTTAGCTATGATAACAATTTTTGCAAACTTCATGGCTATAGGACTTCAACACACTACTGCGGCAAGAGCAGGATTGCTGTACGCAACTATGCCACTATGTACGATAATCATAGCGTATCTTTTTCAAATAGAAAAAATAACATTCAATAAAATTTTAGCTGTTTTTATTGCAATTTTTGGAGTTTCATTTTGTTTATCAGAGAGTATTAACAGCAACATAAGGGAAACACTAAAAGGTGATTTATTAATGATGATTGGTGTTATTGGAGCTTCGTGTTTTACAGTTTTTTCAGGTAAATATTTAAAAAAATATGGAAACATACCAGTCATGATCTATACTATTGGATTTGGTACATTAATTAATTTTCTACTAACCTTATTATATGGCTCACCTTTAAGAAACTTATATTTTATTAATGAGATTCAAATTTATGCATTATTAATGTTGATTATTCCTGGGGGAGTTTTAATGCTTTACTGCTGGGGAAAAGCACTTCAGTTAATATCCCCAACTCAAGCAGCAATATCACTCGGTTTTAACCCGTTATCTGCAATTCTACTAGGATCTATTATACTTAACGAAGAAATTACGTTAAGATTAATTTTAGGTTTCTTATCAATAGTTATTGCAATTACACTAGCTAATTGGAAATTAAACAAGTAAATATAACTTAATTTACTTAAGTTTTTCTTTGAGTAGTTTGTTAACGATTCCTGGATTTGCTTTACCTTGGGACAATTTCATTATCTGTCCCACGAAAAACCCAAACAATTTATCTTTTCCACCTAAATATTCAGCCACCTTATCTTGGTTATTTGAAATAACTTGATCTATCAATTTCAAGATTTCTGAATCATCAGAAACTTGCTCTAGTCCCTTTTCTTTTACAATTTCAGAGGGTGATTTTTTACTTTTCATCATTTCAGCAAATACATCTTTTGCTATTTTACCTGAAATAGTTCCATTGGTTATCAAAGAAACTAATTCTCCAAAATTTTTAGATGAAATTGGAGACTCGGAAAATGACAAGTTGTCTTTTTTTAATGCACCAAATAATTCTGTGATCATCCAATTAGCTGTAAGTTTCCCATCTCTTCCGTTAGCCGCTTGTTGATAAAAATCAACGTAATCTTTTTCCTCAACAAGAATTGAAGCATCGTAAGAAGTTATACCAAAATCTTTTACAAGCCTCTTTTTAAGACTATCTGGTAATTCTGGAAGTTTTTCTTTAATACCTTGAACCCAACTTTCTGTAAATTCCAGTGGTAACAAATCTGGATCAGGAAAATATCTGTAATCATGAGCATCTTCCTTACTCCTCATTGATCTTGTTTCTCCAGTGGAAGGATCAAAAAGTCTTGTTTCTTGATCTATTGTTCCACCTGTCTCCAATATATCAACCTGTCTCTCTGCTTCAGATTGTATCGCTTGAATAATGAATCTAATAGAATTTAGGTTTTTTATTTCACATCTTGTTCCAAATTCTTCTCCAGACTTTCTGACAGATACATTACAATCAGCTCTAAGTGATCCTTCCTCCATATTTCCGTCGCAGGCACCAATATATCTTAAAATAGATCTAATTTTTTTAACATAAGAACCTGCTTCTTGAGGTGATCTTATATCTGGTTTGGAAACTATTTCCATTAGCGCAACGCCAGTTCTATTTAAATCTATGTATGATTTTGTTGGATGTTGATCATGAAGTGATTTTCCTGCATCCTGTTCCAAGTGTAATCGCTCAATACCAATTGTAGTATGTTCACTATCATCTAAATCAACTATAACTTCACCTTCTCCAACAATAGGTTTCGTGAATTGACTTATCTGATATCCTTGGGGTAAATCAGCGTAAAAGTAATTTTTTCTATCAAAAACTGAAACATTATTTATTTTAGCATTTAGTGCCAAACCTGTTTTAACTGCTTGTTCCACACAGAACTCATTAATAACAGGTAGCATACCAGGCATTGCAGCATCAACTAATGATACATTTCTATTAGCTTCAGAACCAAAGGAAGCGGATGCTCCTGAAAACAATTTTGATTTACTTGAAATTTGTGCATGTATTTCAAGTCCAATTACCATTTCCCATATACCAGTTTCACCCTGAATATGTCCTGGCTTCAAAGTTGAAGTTTCATTCATTTTGCAGCTCCATCAGCTATAAAATTATATCCTGCACTCATTTCTAATACTCTAGCTGTACTAATCAAGCCAGGTTCATCAAAAGAATTTGCTATTAATTGTATACCAATTGGTAAACCAGATTTATCTAGACCCACTGGCAAAGAAATTCCGGGCAACCCAGCCAAGCTTGCTGGTACTGTAAAAATATCATTTAGATACATTGTGAGTGGGTCTTGCTTCTTGCCTAATTCAAAAGAAGTTGTTGGTGTTGAAGGTGTTATAATATAATCTACTTTTTTAAAAACGTTTTCAAAATCTTCTTTTATCAATCTTCTTACTTTTTGGGCTTTTAGATAATATGCGTCATAATATCCTGAAGATAACACATAAGTACCAATCATTATCCTTCTCTTAACTTCATCGCCAAAACCATTTCCACGAGTTAATTCATACATTTCATCTAAACTTGAAGCTTCTTGTCTTGCGCCATATCTAACGCCATCATATCGAGCTAAATTACTTGAGGCTTCAGCAGGAGCAATAATATAATAAGCAGGCAGAGCGTATTTAGTATGAGGCAACGAAACTGGAATTATCTCAGCTCCTTCAACTCTTAACGAATCAATTGATTTATCATAAAATTTTACAATATCTTCAGAAATACCATCTTGTGTATATTCTTTTGGTATACCTATTTTTTTTCCTTTTATGCCTTTATCCAAATAATCCATTAAATCTGGCATTTTTAAATTTGCTGATGTTGAGTCTTTTTGGTCATAACCAGCCATAGAATTTAACATTAAAGCAGCATCACTCACTGTTCTAGTCAGTGGACCTGCCTGATCTAAGGAAGAAGAAAATGCTACAATTCCCCATCTTGAACACCTTCCATATGTGGGCTTTAGACCCGTTATACCACAAAAAGCTGCTGGTTGCCTTATTGACCCACCTGTATCAGTACCTGTTGCCGCTAGGGCAGACCTAGCAGCAACCGCTGCAGCTGATCCACCTGATGAACCACCTGGAGACATTTTTTTATTTTTCAACCATGGGTTGATCACATTACCTTTTGCTGCAGTTTCATTACTAGAACCCATTGCAAATTCATCACACGACAATTTTCCAAGAATAACTGCACCATCATTCCATAGATTCTGAGTTACTGTACTTTCATAAGTAGGTATAAAGTTTTCTAAAATTTTTGAAGACGCAGTTGTTTTTATATCTTTGGTACAAAACATGTCTTTAATTCCTATGGGAATTCCCTCTAGTGGTCTTGCTGTACCATCAATCAATTTTTTGTCAGATTCTTTTGCCATTCTTATGGCCTTATCCTCAACTATTTCAAGATAAGCACCTAGTGAAGATGTATCACTAATAGATTTTAAATAAGCATTCGTTAATTCTAATGATGATATCTTTTTATTTTTAAGAGCTTTAGTGGCCTCAACTAAATTTAAATCAAGTAATTCCGACATTATTCAATAACCTTTGGAACAACAAAAAAGCCACTAGAGCTTTCAGGGGCATTTTTTAAAACTAAATCTTCAATGTTACCATCACTTA
>QBXO01000029.1 GCA_003284565.1 SAR116 cluster bacterium AG-321-K23 | reverse complement strand
TGATATAATTGACGGTCTAACAGCAGTTGCATTTTTTGCCGGAATAATTGGGCTAATTTCTTCTTCACTAGCCATTATTTGGCAAAAAAAAATAGGGTCTGATTTATCTCTTTCTGCAAATAATTTTATACAAGCATTAAGTGCCTCAATTTTTCATCTTATATTAGCGCTTTTTTTTGAAAAAATGTTTATGAATTTTTCAAATGATTTTATTCTTGCGATGTTATGGCAAATATTTGCTGTTTCACTTGGTGCATTTTTAATTTTGATGTGGTTGTTAGTGAAAAATAAAGCAAATGAAACATCTACTTTATTTTTTTTAGTACCTCCTATTTCCGCTTTACTTGCTTTTTTAATATTAGAGGAAACATTCACTTTTTTTGACTTCTTTGGATTATTCGTTTCTTGTCTTGGGGTGTTTATCGTTTCAAAAAGCCAAATTAAAGTTTGAAATTTTTACACTATTGTCTTTATTAAAAAACATTGTTAAGATTATTTATCAAAGTCTTTTTGTGTGAGAGAGTTATTTATAACCGCCGAAGGAGCAACCACCCCGGAAACTCTCAGGCACCTGAAACACAAAAAGTTGATAATCTGGAGAGTGATGATTTTTCATCCACCGAAGGGGTAAGCCAATTTTGGTCAGTCTTTCAGGTTCCGTGACAGATGGGGTGTTGTGAAATTTACGAAAAACTTTGTCACGGAGTTTATTATGAAAAATGTAGCAATAATAGGAGCAGGTATAACTGGAGTAACAACTGCTTACCAACTTTTAGAAAGAGGTTATAATGTATCAGTTTTTGATAAAAACCGTTATGCTGCTATGGAAACAAGTTTTGCAAATGGTGGACAGATATCTGCTTGTAATGCTGAAGTTTGGAATAATTGGTCAACAATAGGAAAAGGCATCCA
Source organism: SAR116 cluster bacterium AG-321-K23 (assembly GCA_003284565.1). GTDB lineage: Bacteria > Pseudomonadota > Alphaproteobacteria > Puniceispirillales > Marisalimonadaceae > Marisalimonas. The sequence goes on along the minus strand of QBXO01000029.1, from coordinate 14,638 downwards.
ATGGATGTTAAAAAAAGACGCACCATTGCTATTTAGTCCAAAACTAAACTTTCATAAACTTAGCTGGATAATTGATTTTATAAGTAATATCCCTGATCACAAAAAAAATACAATTTTAACTGCCAAAATGGCTATTGCTAGTAGAGACGAATTCAAACGAATTTTAAAAAAGGAAAATATAGAACTAGATCTTGAAGAGAAAGGTATCATGCATTTATGTGAGTGTAATACTTCATTAGAACATGGTAGAAAGGTTAATAAATGGCTTTTAGAAGCCGGACTGGATAGAAGAGAAATTTCTAAAGATGAGATGTTATCAATTGAACCTACTTTAAATCTTCAAAATTTTATTGGTGGATTTTATACAAAAAGTGATATGTCTGGAGACATCCATAAATTCACAAAATTGCTCGCTGATGCATGTGAAAAAAAAGGTGTGAAATTCTTTTACGAAACAGAAATTGTTAAAGTCCATCATAATAATAAACAACCAATACTTACCTTTAATCAATTCAATAAAATTCAGAAACAAAATTATGACGGAATCGTAGTTTGTGCTGGTGTTAACAGTAAATTTATAGCAGATAAGTTAGGTGATAAAGTCAATATATATCCTGTTAAAGGCTATTCTATTACAATATTATTGAATGATAAAGAAAGCATGAAAAATGCTCCTTACGTTTCTTTACTAGATGACAAAGCAAAAATAGTATCAAGCAGATTAGGTAAAGGCAGATTTAGAGTTGCTGGTACTGCTGAGTTTAATGGTTATAATAAAGACATAAGAGCTGATAGAATTAATCCTCTTATTAAATGGTGTAACGAGCTTTTTCCTAAAGTCTCTACTGAACACGCTATACCATGGGCTGGGCTGAGGCCTATGACACCAAGTATGGTACCAAAAGTTGGAAGTGGCAAATTGCCTGGTGTGTTTTACAATACTGGCCATGGTCACCTTGGATGGACACTTAGCGCATTCACCTCCCAACAAATTTCAGACCATATAATGAGAAAGGATAACATACTAAACTAATTTTATATATCTAAATTACTAACTTTAAGGGCATTATCTTGAATGAATGTTCTTCTATGCTCTACCGCTTCACCCATCAATGTTGAAAAGGTTTCTTCTGCATCACCTTCATTTTCAACCTTTACTTGAAGTAAAAATCTTGCATTTGGGTCAAGAGTTGTCTCCCAAAGTTGGACTGGATTCATTTCCCCTAAACCTTTATATCTATTTACTTGAGACCCTTTTTTTCCAAGATCAGTTATCTTAGCAGCTAAATCGAGTGGTCCTTTTATTTCATAATTTTCTTCATTAGAAGTGAATATACATTTTCCAGAAAAATAATTATTTAAAAAATCTTTAGTATTATCTAAAGTTTTTATTTCTTCGGTATTCAAGTCATCTTCACTCATAACAAAAACATCTTTAACACCTCTGTTGATCCTCGAAATTTCAATATATTTTTTGTCATAATCATTATTTTTGTGAATATATTTTGAAGACCATTCACTATTAGAGTTGGCTAAAACTTGATTTAATCTTTGACTGATTTTTATTAGATTGATTTCATTTTCAAACATTTTTTCATTTAAAAATCCTAAAATAGCTAATTGAGACAAAATTTCAGGAAACCCTAATTTTTTTGCAATGTTTTCTATAATCCTTTTTATGTTTATGCATTTCTCAACAGATTTCTTCAAGTCCTCACCATATATCGTTTCATTTTCTCCTATTGATAAAGAAACATCTTTAATACCTGATGCAATAAGGTAATCATCTAAAGCAACTTGATCTTTTAAATAAACTTCAGATTTACCTTGTTTAGCCCTAAATAAGGGTGGCTGCGCAATATATAAATACCCAGCATCTACAAGTGGCCTCATATGCCTAAAGAAAAATGTCAAAAGAAGTGTACGTATATGACTTCCATCTACATCTGCGTCAGTCATAATAATTATTTTATGATATCTTGCTTTTTCAACGTCAATCTCCGAATTACCAACTCCTGCTCCGATAGCCGTAATTAAAGTACCGATTTCAGCTGAAGATAACATTTTATCTACTCTAGCCCGTTCAACATTTAATATTTTTCCTCTTAATGGTAGAATTGCTTGGTTAGATCTGTCTCTTCCTTGCTTTGCAGAACCTCCAGCAGAGTCACCCTCTACTAGAAAAATTTCGGATTTTGATGGATCTTTTTCCTGACAGTCAGCTAATTTTCCGGGTAAACTAGCAATATCCATAACACCTTTTCTTCTGGTAAGTTCACGTGCTCTTTTTGCTGCCTCACGCGCACTTGCAGCCTCGTATGCTTTAGCAACTATTTTTTTTGCTTCCGTTGGGTGTTCATCAAACCACTGATTCAATGATTCTGAAACCAATTGTTCTACAACTGGACGTACTTCACTTGATACTAATTTATCTTTAGTTTGACTAGAAAACTTAGGATCAGGTATCTTAAGAGACAATACAGTTGTTAGACCTTCTCTGCAATCTTCTCCAGATAATTGAATTTTTTCTTTTTTTGCTATACCAGAATTAATTGAATAATTATTAATTATTCTTGTAAGAGCAGCTCTGAAACCCGCTAAATGTGTGCCACCATCTCTTTGAGGAATATTGTTGGTAAAACAAAGGGTGGTTTCATGATAACCATCTGTCCACTCAAGTGAAATGTCAACTGTAATACCGTCTTTTTCATGAGTTGTTGCTATTACATCATGAATTGCGTTTCTAGATCTGTTCAAGTATTCGATATAAGCTTTAAGTCCACCTTCATAAAAAAATGAAACTTTTTTATCTTCTTTTTCTCTTTGATCTATTAAGTCAATATGCACACCACTATTTAAAAATGCTAATTCTCTTATTCTATGTTCTAATGTTGAATAATCAAAAATACATTTTGAAAATGTATCTTCACTTGGTTTAAAGTTAATTTCAGTACCAGTCTTATTTTTTTCTTCTCCAGTGATTTTTAAACGATTTTCAGCTACGCCATTTCGAAAATTAATTTCATGGATATGACCATTTCTGTATATTTTTAAACTCAGCTTTTCAGACAAAGCATTCACTACTGAAATACCAACTCCGTGTAACCCTCCTGAAACTTTGTAAGAGTTATTATCAAATTTACCTCCAGCATGTAATTGGGTCATTATTACTTCTGCTGCTGAAATTCCCTCTTCAGGATGAATGTCAACTGGAATACCTCTGCCATTATCACTTATAGTAACAGAACCGTTTCTTAATAATCTCACCTGGATAAGGTCACAGTGACCAGCAAGAGATTCATCAATTGAATTATCTAAAACTTCATAGACCATGTGATGTAAACCTGATCCATCGTCCGTATCGCCTATGTACATCCCAGGCCTCTTTCTTACAGCATCTAAACCCTTAAGCACTTTTATGGATTCTGCGTCATAATCATTATTATTTAAATCTATATTCTTATCAGGCATTTAAATATCTCCATATCTAAAGTGGTAATCGCCATTATAACTTTTTTTGGTCTTTGGAAGATTGATTTTATCAATAAAACTAGGATATTTTGAAAAAGCATCTTTGCTTGTACTTGTAAACCAAGATTGTGCTTGGTGCCTAGAAATTTCTAAAAACAATGCTGCTCTATGCTTATTGTCTAAATGTTCAGCAATATCGTCTAATAATAAAATAGGGGCCATATTGAATTTATTGTTAAGCAATCTTGCATGTGACAAAATAATTGAGATTAATAAAAGTTTTTGTTCTCCAGTAGACGAAGTATCCAAATTTTTTTTATTTTTTCTATTAAAAATTTCTATTGAAGAGTTGTTAGGCCCAGAAACAGATGATTCTAAATCTAATCTTGATTTTTTTAATTCTAGTCTCATGAAATCCTCAACCTCTACAGCTGGTTTAACTTTAAGTAATTTTTCTATTAATCCGTTAATCACAATACCTGCGGAAGGAAAATGCTTTGTTAAAGAATTATTATTTAATTCAATTTTATGTAATTTATCAAGTTCTTCCAATAAGTCTAATCTTCGAGCAGAAATGGCAATTGACAATTCAGAAATTTGAGACTCAATAGTGTCCAACCATTTGTTGTCAGTTTTTGGTTGCATCAAAATTTTGTTTCTTTGTCTTAATAACTTTTCATATTTATACACTCTAGTTAAATGTAAGTTGTCTAATGATAAAGTAAGTCTGTCAATGAAGCGTCGTTTTTCAGACATGCTGGTTTGAAATAAAACACACATTTGTGGAGTGATCCAAGATATATTTAAAACTTTACCTAACGAACTCAAAGGAGCATAATCTGAATTAATTTTTGCAACTCGTGATTTATGTAATAGGTTTTTTAAACCTGTACCTATATTTGTTTTTCCATTTGGACCTACAAAATCAGCATTTATACCCCAGGTCTTATGTCCTATATTACTAATTTCTTCTTGGTTTAAATAATTTTCTATATTTGCTTTTCTTATACCTTTACCCTGATTTAGTAAAGAAATCGCTTCTAAAACATTTGTTTTACCACAACCATTCCCACCATAAATTAATATAGAAGAATTTTTTAAATTAAGATTTAAATTTTTGTGATTTCTGAAATTTCTAAGAGTTAGTTTTTCTATGTAAAAGCTTTTTAGATCTTTTATATTAAAAATATTTTCTTTTAAACTTAAAATACTATTGTTCATATTTCTCCTAGATTTCGAAATTAAATCTGATAGAAAATCAAACTCTCATTGGCATTAAAACAAAAATCACACCATCTTGATCTGGGTCTGTAATTAATGCTGGAGAGGCAGAGTCTGACAATAAAATTTCAATTTCTTTACCTTGTATTTGGGAAGCTATGTCTAAAAGATATTTTGAATTAAATCCAATATTTAAATTATCATAGTTATAATCAATTTCTAAATCCTCTGAAGCGTCTCCCAAATCGTGGCTATTTACATTTAAAGATAATAAATTATTACTTAGTGAAAGTTTAACAGCTCTTGATTTTTCCATAGAAACTGTGGAAACCCTGTCAATCGCTCTAGAAAATTGAGTATTTGAAACCACTAACTTATTTAAGTTTTCTTTCGGTATTACTCTTTGGTAATCGGGAAATGAGCCATCAATCAATTTTGTAGTTAAAACTGAATTTGGAAAAATAAATTGAGCCTTACTATTAGAAATTATAATTTTAATTTTACCATCTGTACCGTCAGTTAACTTTCTAATTTCGCCAACAGCTTTTTTGGGTAAAATTATTCCTGGCATATCTTGAGCGCCTTCAGGAATTGGAATTTCTGCTTGAGCCAATCTGTGGCCATCAGTTGCTACTACTCTGAGTTTTTCTTTGTTTGATTCAGGAATGTGTAAAAAAATACCATTTAAATAATATCGAGTTTCTTCAGATGAAATCGCAAATTTTGTATTATCAATTAAATTGGCAAGATCTATCGACTGAACATTGAATTCGTGGCCCTTTTCTACATTAGTCATTACAGGATAATCATCCACAGGCAATGTTGGTAGTATAAATTTGGATTTGCCTGCAGAAACTTCTACATTTAAATCATTCAATTCAATTTTAATCTCAGATCCGTCTGGAAGTTTTCTTACTATATCATGTAAGGTGTGCGCTACTAAAGTAGCCTTGCCTTGGCTTGAAACTATACAATTAGTTTCTTCAACAATATCCATATCCATATCAGTAGCAGTAAATGATACTTTAGATGAATTTGTTTCTATTAATACATTAGATAAAATGGGTACAGTATTTCTTCTTTCTACCACCGAGTATATATGACTAAGAGGCTTTAATAGAGCATTTCTATCTATTGTAAAATTCATAATTCGACCTCAATTACTTTTCAAAAAATATTATTTATATCTAATAATTATAACATGTTATAACTTGTTTCAGCAAGCAATTAAGACTAAGGTGGTTTATCTGGAATAAAATAAAATTAAACAGAAAAAATAGTTTCCTTCAATTCTAAAACTTGTTTTTTTATTCTATTGTCATGATCTAGCAATGATTCAATTTTTTTTACCGCGTGCATTACAGTAGTATGATCTCTACCTCCAAAGGCTTTGCCAATTTCAGGGTATGAAAAAGTTGTTAGAGCTTTACAAAGAAACATAGCGATTTGTCTAGGTCTAGCAACATTTATTGATCTGCACGATGAATTCATATCAGATAGTTTCAGGTTATAATATGATGAAACTTGTAGTTTTATATCATCTATAGAAAAATTTTTTTCATGAGCACATAAAATGTCGGATAGCAAGACCTTGGCATTTTCAATATTTATTATTTTACCTGTCAATTCATAATTAGCCCAAATGCGATTTAACGCTCCCTGTAATTCTCTTATATTTTTTACAATTTTAGTAGCTAAAAACTGAAGTACATCTATTGAGATTTTTAGATTTAGTACTTCAACTTTTTTTTTCAATATAGATAACCTTAATTCATAATTGGTTGGAAGGAAATCAACTACCAAACCACCAGCCAATCTTGATTTAAGCTTTTCGTCTAAATACAATATGTCATTAGGGGATTTATTAGAAGACATAATGATTTGTTTACCTTGATTGATTAAATCGTTGAAAGTATAAAAAAATTCTTCTTGAGTCGAACCTTTACCACCTATAAATTGTATGTCATCTATCATTAAAATATCAATAGAACGAAATTCATCTTTAAATTTTATAGTTTCTTTTAATCTTATAGCCTTAATAAATTGGTACATAAATCTTTCAGCCGACATTAATACAATTTTTAAATTAGGAAAATTTTTCTTCATATCTATTGCGATAGCACTTAATAAATGTGTTTTCCCCATCCCAACATCACCATGGATATAAAGTGGATTATAAATCAAAGAATTTTTTTCACAAATCCTCTTAGACGCTGCAAAGGGCATTTGGTTTGATTGACCAACAACGAAATTTTCAAATGTAAAATGAGAATTAATTTTCATTGACACACTCTCTACAAAAGAGAGAGCATTATATTTTATCTTTTGGTTACTTATAGTATTTGGCTTTTCATTTTTAAAAGTTAGACTTTCTTTATGTTCTTGATTAATTGTAGAAAATTTAATCTTTTTTAGAGATTCAAAAAAATTCTGGGAATGAATTAATATAGTCTCGTAATATTGAGTTTCAGCTCGATTTGTAATTATTTTGGATTCTGCTGATAAATATAAGATTCCATTTTCATATTTTACAAATCTAAGAGGCTTTATCCAAGCTTTCCAAAAAATTTCTTTAACATTATTATTAATTAAAGATTGAATTTTAACCCATTTACGTTTTTGATCATCAAGAATTTTATTGGAATTTTTGATAATTAGATCATTATTTTCATCTGGTTTATAATTTGATCCAATTTCATTCATTTAAGATAAGATCCTATAAAGAAAATATTTACTGTCGTAAGATAATTTATGATAAATTCAAATTGTTTAATTTATAAATATATATCTCTAAAATTCATTCGCAAGAATTGTAAGAATAATAAAATAAAAAAATTTATTGATTTTTTATATTCACAAAAAAACATAAATAAAACAGTGTACTAAATTTTTTATAGATAGATAATTTAATTAACAAGATTAAATAAATCTGATATCTATTAAATATTATACTTAAGATTATTTTCTAATATTTAATTGTACTACATTGAATTTATTATGATTCTCTTTAGATCAATAAATTGATTTTATATTACTTTTTTATTTTTAGAAATTTATTATCTAAATTGATATTTCATAAATTGTACAATTTATATTTTCTAAATTAAGCGAATCGTTGGAATAATTATTCTTAAAAAAAAAGAGGCGAATGCCTCTCTTGCTAAAAACAACTATGTAGAGAGATTTAAGCTATTTTTTTTATTCTTGAAGAAAGTCTAGACAATTTTCTAGAAATTGTGTTTTTTTTAAAAACGCCTTTTGTGACTGATTTTTGCATTTCTGGTTGAGCGTTTTTAAATGCTTTATTAGCTAGCTCTTTGTCGGCTTTTTCAATAGCTATTTCAACCTTTTTAATAAAAGACCTAACTCTATTTTTTCTGATCTTATTGACAATTTCCATTCTAGCGTTTCTTCTTATTCTTTTTTTTGCGGAAATATGATTAGCCATAATTTTACCTTTTAAATTTTTACTATGAATTAGATTTTTCTTAATAAATTGTCAAGTTAATAAAGATATATATTTTGTTTATTTAAAAATTACCTTTGACAATTACTGCAAAAAAATGTTGATCGACTGCTAATATTTATCAAAGTTATCACGTTTGTACATTTATTACAGATATGCTTATTTTTTCCATAAACTTGAAGTTTTTGTGAAAAATATCCAAGTTTACCGTCAGGTTGCAAGTGATTTCTTATGGATGTACCTCCAACATTAATTGACTTTTTTAATATAAATTTTGTTGAATCTATAATTGATTTTAAATGTTCCTTTTTAAGCTTATCCACAGTGCGTAGAGGATGAATATTAGCTCTATACAAAATCTCACTAGCATAAATATTGCCTATACCAGCAATTATACTTTGATCCATTAAAAAGTTTTTAACACACTTGGATTTATTATAAATTTTTTTTTGTAGATAATTTATAGTAAAATCACTATCTAGTGGCTCTACACCAAGTTTTTTTAGTAAAAAGTGGTTTTTAATTTTGCTGACACTAAAAAAATCAATATAGCCAAATCTTCTTGGATCATTATATATAATTGAAAAAAATTTATTTTCCTTGGTTTCTATATCAATTTTTACATGATCATGCTTAGATAAGTAGTATTTCTTAGATATAATCTTGATTGTTCCACTCATACCTAAATGAAAAAGCAATATATGTTCATTAGAGGTTGGAATTAAAATGTATTTTCCTCTTCTATATGGTTTTTTTAAAAATTTTTGTTTTAAATCTATTTCTAAGTTGTCTTTTATATTCCATCTTAGGTCTTTTCTGAATATTTCAATATTAGTTACTCTAGAATTAATCAGAATTTTAGATAATGCTAAACATACTGTTTCAACTTCAGGTAATTCAGGCATTTTTGTCCTTTTTAGTCTATCTTTAAATAAATTTAAAAAGTATATTAATTAAAATTTATATTTAATATAATGCGCAAGAAAATAATGGTAAATGAAAATCAAAATAATGTAGACTTTGGTTATAAGTCGGTAAAAAAAAGTGATAAGCAAAAACTGGTTAATAATGTTTTCAATTCAGTTGCTCGCAAATACGACCTTATGAATGATATAACAAGTTTTGGTATTCATAGAAGTTGGAAAAGTGATTTAATTAATTGGTTAGCTCCTCAAAGCAATCATAATTTGGCTGACATTGCTGGAGGAACAGGTGATATTGCTTATAGATTTTTAAATGCAGGTGGTAATTCAGCTCATATTTTTGATATAAATAAAGAAATGATAAAAGTAGGTAAACAAAAATATAAGAATTTTAATAATTTAGAGTGGACTGTTGCAAGCGCAGAAAATATTCCAGCATTAGATAATTCATTTGAAAGAGCAACAATGAGTTTTGGTTTAAGAAATATTACTAATAGAAATAAATCTTTACGGGACATTTACCGCATCCTAAAGCCTGGTGGAAGGTTTATATGTTTAGAATTTAGTCATGTTGAAAATGATTTTCTAAAGAAATTTTATGATTTATGGTCATTTAAAATTATGCCATTAATTGGGGATAAAGTTACTGGCAATAAAGAGGCCTACAAGTATTTGGTAGAATCTATAAGAAAATTCCCTACCCAAGCTGAGCTTTCTCAAATGTTTTCTGAAGTTGGATTTTCAAGAGTAAAATACAGAAACTTGTCAAATGGCATAGTTGCTCTACATAGTGGTTGGAAAATCTAAATGCAGATACAACAGAAGTTAGAATATCCATTATGGAAAATTCCATACTTTTTAATTAAAAGTCTTTTAATATTTATCAAAGTAATTAGAACTGGGATTTTGACACTTCTAATTGAAAATAAATATTTTAATAGACAAACAGAACTAATTTTAAAAATTTTAAATTTTATTTTAGGTAGTAAAAACAAAATAAGAATTGGAGAAAAACTCTCCAATATTTTAATCAATTTAGGACCAGGATATATAAAATTTGGACAAGCTTTGTCAACAAGACCTGATATACTTGGGAAAATAACGTGTGATGAGTTGAAAAAATTACAAGGTAACTTAAAACCTTTCCCAAATTATATAGCTAAAAAAATTATCAATGATGAAAATGAATTTTTTTTTCAGGAAAGTTTAGCTTCTTTTGATGAAAATCCAATTGCTAGTGCATCGGTTGCCCAAGTACACACTGGAATTCTTAAAGATGGTAAAAAAATAGCAATAAAGATATTAAAGCCAAACATACATAAACAATTATTTAAAGACTTCACTTTTTTTTACTGGGCTGCAAAATTTCTTGAATTCTGCGTTCCAAATATAAAAAGACTTAAACTTTCAAAAAATGTTGAGGTATTATCCGAAGTATCTTTGAATGAGCTAGATTTAACATTAGAAGCTTCTGCTGCAGACGAGCTTGCAGAAAATTTCAAAGATCATCCAAATTATAAAGTTCCCAAAATTTATTGGGAATTTACAACTAAGAAGATGCTTGTTATTGAATTTATAGAAGGGATTAGAATTGATGATTTAGATTCACTTAATGCCTATGAACATAATGTCAAAAAGATTACAGAAATAGGCACAGAAGTTTTTTTTCTGCAAGTGTTCCGTGACGGTTTCTTTCATGGAGATATGCATCCCGGAAATATTCTTATAGATAAAAAAGGTGCATTAGTACCTATTGATTTTGGTATTATGGGGAGGTTATCAAATAAAGATAGACAATTTTTAGCATTACTACTTACATATCTTTTAAATAAAAATTATAAGAAAGTTGTCGAATTACACGATGAAGCAAATATGTTAGGCAAAAATATCTCTCATGATCATCTTTCTCAAGCAATAAGGGCAATTTCTACGCCTATTTTAAATAAACCTATTGGTGAAGTATCTTTGGCAAAATTGCTAGGCCAAATACTGAATTTATCAAAAAAATTCAATATCGAAGTGCAACCACAATTTACATTATTACAAAAAACTATGCTAATGGCTGAGGGTACAACTAGACAAATAAACCCTAATATAAATATGTGGGAATTGTCTCGACCATTAATAGATAAATGGATTACTGACACACATGATCCATTTAAGGTGCTTGAAGAATGGTTTCATAAAAATAAGATGGCTTTACTCAAAATTCCTGAAATAATAAATAAAATTGACGAAATTTTATTGAAAAAAAAATGAAATATTTCATTTATTTTTCATATTATTCAGTTATTATAATTATATAATTATAACTTTTTTCTTTATCTTATGAATAAAATTTCACAACTTATTTCTTTACTTGGTGGAACAGGTGCTGTTGCAGAGAAATTAAAAATTCAACCTTCTGCAATTTCAAATTGGAAAAAGGTTAATAAAGTCCCTAATAACAAACATCAGGCTGTTTTAGAACTAAGCTCTCAACTAAATGTAAATATTGAAAATTTTTTGCCTACTAAAAATTTTGTTAATTTTAAATTAAAAATTTTGTTAATTATAAGTGGGGGTATAGCATCATATAAATCTCTTGAAATCATTAGATTAATAAAAAAAACTGATATTGAGCTTGATGTTGTTATGACTAAATCAGCTCAAAAATTTATATCACCTCTTTTAGTTACAAGCTTAAATGAAAAAAAATGTTATGTTGATCTATTTTCTGTCGAAGACGAAACAAAAATGAATCATATAAATCTAGCTAGAAGTCCAGATATAATTTTAGTAGCCCCTGCAACAGCAAATTTAATGGCAAAGCTTGCAAATGGATTAGCTGATGATTTAGCAAGTACGATTTTGCTTGCTTCTTTTTCCAAAATAATTTTAGCACCTTCAATGAACCCTGTTATGTGGAACAACTTGGCTACTCGCGAAAATTATAAAAAATTATTAGATAGGGGTATTGAATTTATAGAGCCTGATACTGGTGATATGGCTTGTGGTGAGAACGGAACAGGAAGATTTCCAGACCCAAATTCAATATTTGAATTAATTTTATCAAACATTAAAGAAAATCAAATTCTTTCTAATCAGTTTAAAGATATTTCAATTTTGATTACAGCTGGACCAACAATAGAAGCAATTGACCCAATAAGGTTTGTAAGCAACAATTCGTCGGGAAAACAAGGTTTTGAGATTGCTTCTGAATTGACAAAAAGAGGAGCAAAAGTAACTCTGATTAGCGGACCTGTCAGTATTCCTTTTCCAAATTGTGAAAATATAATACAAGTTAAAACTGCTCAAGAAATGTTGGATAGTGTATCTCAACAGCTACCTTCTGATATTTTAATATGTAGTGCGGCAGTAGCAGATTGGAAATTAATACCCAAAACCAAATCAAATAACAAAATTGATACAAATACTAAAATTAAAAAAACTAATGAAAAATTATTATTCGAAACCCTAAAAAACCCTGATATTTTAGAAACAATTTCTAAAAGTAACCTTAGGCCCAAGATTGTAATCGGATTTTCTGCAGAAACAGATAATTTAAAAAAAAATGCGTATTCTAAATTAATTTCAAAAAATGTTGATTTAATTGTTGCTAATGATGTTAGCAATGGCAAAGTGTTTGGGGCAGATTACAATAAAGTATGTCTTGTTGAAAAAAATAATTTTGAACAGTGGGAAATACAAAGCAAAAAATCAGTAGCTTTTAATTTAGTTAATAAAATTAACGATCTTTTAACGAATTATAATCAAAGAGACATATATGCTAAATGATGATGATTTAAATAGGTACTCTCGACAAGTTATTATTCCAAACTTTGATGAAGAAGGGCAAAAAAATTTACTCAAAACAAAATGTCTAATTGTTGGCGCTGGTGGTTTGGGATGTCCGGTAGCACTTTACGCTTCTGCAGCAGGGTTTGGTCATATAGAGATTTACGATCAAGATGTTATTGAAATTAGTAACCTTAACAGACAAATTGCTCATAAAAATGATCATATTGGAAATAACAAAGCCGAAAATTTAGTACAAGAGTGTCTTAAATTAAACCCAAATATTTCAATACTTTCAAAAAAAAATATTTTTGATGAAACCACAGATATTAGTAATTTTGATTTGATTTTTGATTGTTCTGATAATCCTGAAACGAAATATATTTTGAATTATTTGTCACATAAGTGTAAAAAAATTTTAATTTTTGGTTCTGCTGTACAAATGGAAGGGCAATTAGCTATTTGGAAAAGTGGCTTAAACAAAGACTTACCTTGTTATGAGTGTGTTTTTCCAAAAAGTAATGAAAAGCCCCCTATTTCAAATTGTAGGGAGGCTGGAATAATTGGCCCAGTTACAGGCTTGATTGGAAGCATGCAAGTTAATGAGGCCATAAAAGAAATAGCACTAAAAGATTATCAATCCTCTGCAGGTAATTTATTTTTATATGATGGTTTAACTCTAAACATAGATAAAATTAAACTTGTAAAGAACCAACACTGTCCAGTTTGTTCAAAATAAATCACATGAGTTTTAATATTTTTAAATGTAAAAGATTTTTTTATTTTTCAATTTTTTTATTAATCAATTTTATCATATCTTCAAGCAATGCGTTGTCCAACACAAAAGAACCGAAGCAATCAATTAATGGAAGTGGCTTAAAAATACCAAGAATAGTCTCGTTAAAAACATCATTAACAAATATGAGGTCTGGACCAGGAAAGGAGTTTCCTATTAAATTTGAGTTAAAACAAAAGGGTCATCCATTAAAAATAATTGCAGAGTATAACAATTGGAGAAAAGTAATAACATTTAACAATATATCTGGATGGGTGCACACGCAATTACTATCTTCGGTGAGAACCGGATTAATTACTAAAACTACTTTTTTAAAAAAAATACCTTCTAAATCGAGCAATTCTGTGGCCAAACTTTTGCCTAATTTGTTAATTAAGATTATAATGTGTAGAGAAAACTGGTGTAAAATTGAAATAGTAAAAAGTAAAGTGTATGTAGGTTGGGTTCAAAGTGAAACTATTTGGGGCTCAACAAAAAATTAATTTTCTATATTTGTTTTATTTATTGTTTTTTATGATTATTGTAAAATAGTTTAATTATATAAAGGTGTTGTATTTTGGCTTTATTTAAAGATTCATTTAATTATGAAGAATTAATTGATTGTGCAAAAGGAAAGCTTGCAGGTGTAGATTTTCCCAAGTTGCCTTTACCTCCTATGTTGATGTTTGATGAAATAACAAGCATCAAAGAAACTGGAGGTGCTTATAATAAAGGGACAGCACACGCTCAATTTGAAATAACACCTGATAAATGGTTTTTTCCTTGTCACTTTGAAAATGATCCTGTTATGCCAGGTTGCTTAGGAATGGATGCTTTATGGCAATTATTAGGTTTTTCACTAGGAAATATGGGTGGAAGAGGAAAAGGAAGGGCTATATCAGTTGGAGAAGTAAAATTTACTGGACAAATATTACCAATAGCTAAAAAAGTAGAATATTTACTAGATTTTAAGCGTGTTATTATGAGAAAACTAATTCTTGGAAT
>QBXO01000028.1 GCA_003284565.1 SAR116 cluster bacterium AG-321-K23 | reverse complement strand
ACTTTTGGGTACCGCCATTATATAATCTCACCTTAAATATATATTAGTTATGGTGGAGCTGGACGGGATCGAACCGACGACCTCCTGCTTGCAAAGCAGGCGCTCTCCCAATTGAGCTACAGCCCCATACTTTTTTATTTGTTTTGATATCTCTTAGAAGTCATATCGTCAAGATTTTTTATGTATATAAGCCAAATAAATTAACATTTCTTTTGATATATATTATGTTGGTTAGCTATAAAACAATCAATAAGGAATAAAATGTTTTTTGGTGAAGTGAAAACAGAATCATCTTTAAATGGAATTCTGTCAATCTCGATAGAGGTTATTAAAGATAAAAAAAAAATAAAAGTCTCAAAAGGTACTATTATAGACAAAAATTTAGTTGAACTTTTGTTGATAAATAACGTTAAATATATAACTTGTGCAATGTTAGATGATGACGAAATTGACGAAAATACAGCTGTGTATGAAATATCAAAAAAAGTTATTAATTCCAAAAATTCTAATATAAAAATTCAAGATACCAAACGCGGAAGATGTAACTTAATATCAAATGTTGATGGAGTCATATCATTTTTACCTAACCAATTATTTTCTATTAATTCCATAACAAATGACATTGGAATTTCATCTTTAAAAGTGTTTTCAAAGGTAAAAAAAGATCAAATTGTTGCATCAATAAAAGCTATTCCATTTGGAATAAAGAAAAAACAACTTCAAGCTATAATAAATATTTCGAAAAATTGTTTTAAAATCTTACCGTTTAAAAAAAAGAATATACACCTTATCCAAACAACTAATAAAAATACACTTACAAAAATTTTAGAAAAAACTATAAAAGTTACAGATGAAAGATTGTCATCATGTGGGGTTAATAAAGTTGTAGAAAAAAAATGTTCCCATGAAATAAAATCTATATGTTTAAAATTAAAAGAAAGTATTAATGAAAATGCTGACATTATTTTGATCTTTGGAACATCTGCTATATGTGACATTAATGATATAATTCCTAAGGCAATTAAACAAATTAATGGTGAAATTTTACGTTTAGGCATGCCGGTAGAACCAGGAAATTTAATGTTGCTAGCTGAAATAAAATTTTCAAAAAAGAAAATTTCAATAATTGGTATGCCTGCTTGTGCCAGATCAAAAAAAGAAAATGGAGTTGATTGGATTTTATGGAGAAAATTATGTGATTTAAAAATTTCTTCAGATGATATAAATCATATGGGAAATGGAGGATTGTTGTGACACAGGTTTGTTTTAAAATTTATCATAACCCAAGATGTTCAAAATCAAGAAAAGTATTAGAAATTCTTAATTCTAAAACAAAAAATTTTAAAATAATAAAATACCTAGAAGATAAGATTGATATAATTGAACTCAAATCTATACTTAACTTGAATAAAATATCTAAAGACAAAATTATAAGAACAAATGAAACTTCATATAAAGAGCTAAAATTATCAAAAAAAGATTTGTCCAAAGATGAAATAATTAATTATATTGTAAAATTTCCAATTTTATTGCAAAGACCTTTAATTTGTAAATATCAAAATAATAAGTTAGTAGAATCAGTTATTGGAAGGCCTCCAGAAACAATTCTCATTTTATTTGACTAATTTTTAAGTTTTAACTGACCGATTTCAGATTATTTTTTTTAGAAAGTTCAATCTGTTTTTGACGTTCTTTAAATCTCTTTTTTTGCTTATCACTCGAAGATTTAAAACAATGATGGCAACTTTCTCCCTGGACAAAATATTTATGCATTTTATCAATTTTACTTATAGGCATTCTACAGGCAAAGCACATTTCATAGTGACCAAGTTCTAAGTTGTGATCAATAGAAACTCTATAATCAAATACAAAACAACTGCCATTCCATTTACTTTCCTTTTTTGGAATCTTTTCAAGATATTTTAATATTCCGCCCTCTAAATGGTAAACATCTTCAAAACCAAGAGATTTTAAATAAGATGTAGATTTTTCACATCTAATACCACCAGTACAAAACATAGCAATTTTTTTGTTTTTAATTTCAGGATCTTTATTAATTAAATTTTTAGTGACCCAATTAGGAAATTCTCTAAAGTTATTAATATTTGGATTTAGAGCATTTTCGAACGAACCTATTGATATTTCATAACTATTTCTTGTATCAATTAATAATAAATTTTTATCAGATATTAAACTATTCCAATTTTCTGGTTTAACATAATTTCCAACCATCTTGTTTGGTGAGATTTCTGTCAATCCAATAGTGACAATTTCTTTTTTAAGTCTTATTTTCATTCTAAAAAAAGGATTTTTATAGGCAAAAGAGTATTTAGGTTCTAAATCAATCAAAAGTCCTATACGCCAAATTTTTTCTAGTGCTACTGAGATCTCGTCTTTATTTCCTGCTATTGTTCCATTAACACCTTCTTTTGCAATTAAAATTGTACCTTTAATTTCAGACTTATTGAATATTAATTTTAATGAATTTTGCAATGCGATTGTATTTGAAACTTCAATAAATTTGTAAAAAGCAACTACAACTCTAGCATCAGGTTTATTTAGTTTTTTTTCATTTAATTTTAAAAAATTAAGATAGTTTGATTTAGGTGACATTTTGATTTATTTAAAATTTAAATATGAAAGATTTAAAATATTTAGCATAAATAAGTATATAAGTTAAAAAAAAATAAAAAATTCTAAATCAATATGGAGATTATATATGTCTGAAATAATTATGGAACAAATAACTTTAGAAAAAGTAAATTTGATAATTCAAAAATCAATTCAAAAAGCAAGAGAAATTAAAATTAATCCTATAATGGTTGTTGTATTAGATCATCGTGGAGCAATCAAGGCATGCTTGGGGGAAGATGGAATTAGTAGTTTACGTTTTAAGATTGCTCATGGTAAAGCAAATGGCGCTTTTCAAATGGGAATGGGATCGAGAGCACTATTTAATAGAGCTGAACAACAAGCATATTTTATTAATGCAGTAAATGCGCTTTCAAATGGTGAACTAGTTCCAGTTCCAGGAGGTGTTTTAATTAGAGATAAAAATAATAACATTGTTGGTTCTCTCGGTATTTCAGGTGATACATCCGATAATGATGAAATCGCTGCTGTTTTTGGAATTGAAGCGGCTGGATTCAAGGCTGATGTTGGATAAGTTAATTAAAATATATTAAAATAAGTACTGGTAAAAAAGTCAGAATTAATAGTGAGAGAACACCAATTAAAGGTTTTTCATTGATTGAGACTAAGTTTGTTTTTTCGATTCTTGAGTAACCATCTAGAACTCTTTCAATAATTTTCATTTTTTTGAAAATTTGATAATACATAATAGCTAAGATGTGAATTACTATTAAACCATATAATAAATAATGAAGAATATTATGAATATAGGTAAAATAACTAGTATAATCTGATGTAAGAAATACAAGAGGCGCATCATATAACACATCATCACTTGAAAACAAACCTGATACAGATATTGATAACAAAGTTATTATAAATATAAGAGTAGAATAAGATCCTATGGGAGTTCTAACTGAAGTAATACTTTTAGCTTTTGAAAATTGAGATAAACCATCAATCACTGAAAGGTTAAAGCTTTTAAATTTCGAATAATAAGTGCCAACAAATCCCCATAAAATCCTAAAAAGAATCAACCCCTAACATTGCCAGACCAAAGTACTGATGTAAATCTAGCATATTCAATTTTGCTGATAATATAGAACATGTAACTAATAAAATTAAAATTATGTGAAACAATCTTAATGGTAGATCCCATATTTTTTTATTTCTTATATTTTCTTTCAAAATAATTTTTCTATATACTAGTTATAATTTTTACTTATATATAGTTAATACAAAATGAATTTAAAATGGAATAGTAAAATGCTTACTGCATTTTATGAGATCAAAAAAAAAGATAAAAACTTCAAAAAAATATTTGATGAATTTGGATTACCAGAAAATCGTGCCATAGAAAAAAATTTTAAGAGTATTGCAAAAATAATAATTGGACAGCAAATTTCAACAAATGTTGCAAAAAAGATATACGAAAAACTTACTCAAAATAATATGTTGAACGAAGAAATTTTATCAAAAGCCAGTATTGAAGAACTTAAGTTATTTGGATTATCTACACAAAAATCATTTTACATTAAGAATTTAGCAACACTGTCATTAAACAATCAATTAGACATTAGTTCCCTAGATAAATTATCAAGTGAAAAAGTAGCCGATGTGTTACTTCCAATCAAAGGAATTGGAGAATGGACGATTAACAACTTCAAAATCTTTGCCTTACAAGATGTAAATGCTTGGCCTTCAGCTGACTTGGCGCTTCAAGAGGCAGTAAAAATATTGATGAATTTAATTAAAAGACCAAATCAATTAGAAATGGAAAAATTAGGAAAAAATTGGGAACCTTACAGAGGAGCAGCTGCGTTGTTCCTTTGGCATTTTTATAATAAAATTAAGATGAAATCTCCAAAATTATGATTACTAAAAATAAAATAATCAAAATAATTGAATTAGCAAAACAATGTAATGAAACCGCTCTTCATCATTTCAAAAAATTTGACAATAAATCAATAAGTTATAAAGAGGATAATTCACCATTAACAGAAGCTGATGTTAAAGTTAACAACATTGCAGTTTATGGACTACAAAAATTATTCCCAAGTATAGAAATCGTTAGTGAAGAGCTTTATAATTCAAAACATATTTTCAAAAATAAAAAATATTTTTGGCTAATTGATCCTATCGATGGAACAAAAGAGTTTATAAATAAAAGTCCAAATTTTACTGTTAATTTTGCTCTTGTAAAACACAATTTACCCATTTTTGGTTTAATTGCTCAACCAATAACAGGAACAATTTGGTACAATTTTAATAATAAGGCGTGGAGATTAAATAAGGGTCAAGATTTTAAGAGTTCTCAAAAAATAGAGTGTAAAGAAATAAATTATAAAAAACTTAGAACTCTAAGCAGCTTCAATCATAGATCTAAAACGTTGGAGAATTGGATCTCTTTTGTTAAACCACTTTCAGATCAAGACATAGGATCTAGTATTAAATTTTGTTATTTAGCTGAAGGCAAGGTAGATTTTTATCCAAGGACGTCACCTACTATGGAATGGGATATTGCAGCAGGTCATAGTATTTTAAAATCTGCAGGTGGCAACGTGATTTCTGATTCTGGCATTGAAATTAAATATGGAAAAACAAAGTTTCTAAATGATATTTTTCTTGCTCATGGAAAAACAAAAAATATACCCAATACATTTTTAATAAAATTGAAAAGTAAGAACTTTGAGAGCTATAATAAAGATTTGCAAGAAAGCATTACTGAATTAAAAAAAGAAAATTTGGTAGTTTTTCCAACTGAAACTGTCTATGGACTTGGAGCTATTGGTAATAGTAAAAAAGCAATTAAAAGTATATATCATGCAAAAAAACGACCTTCAAATAATCCTTTAATTGTTCATACTTTTGATAAAAAAGAAGCACAAAAATATGGTGAATTTACTATTGTTGCAGATATCTTAACAGAAAGATATTGGCCAGGTCCGCTAACCGTCATTTTACAAACAAAACAAAATAATTTAGCAAAATCATTATCCCAGGGTAAAAGCACAATAGCTATTAGAGTACCGTCTCATCCTGTTGCAAGAGATCTTTTGGAACAGCTTAAAATACCTATCCTAGCTCCAAGTGCTAATAAATCTGGCGGAGTGAGCCCAACAGAAATAAATCACGTTAAAGATGATTTTGGTCCTAAATTTAGAGGAAAAGATTGGAATTTATCTAAGATAATTGACTATGGATCATGTGAAATTGGAATAGAGTCAACAGTTGTTGATTGTAGAGGAGATATTCCAATTATACTTAGACATGGTTATGTAACTTCAGAAATGATTTCAGTTATATTTAATTCAGACATTTTAGGCACTCAAGAATTTGATGAATTAATTTCACCTGGACAAATGAAAAGTCATTATTCTCCAAAAGCTAATGTTTACATAAATCAAAAGTCAAATCTTAGTGATAGTGCTTGGCTAACTTTTGGAAATCTTCCAAAAACATTGCAGAAAGAAAAGATTATGTTTAATTTAAGTCCAAGTGGAAATTTATTTCAAGCTTGTAATTTATTATATTCTGGTCTGCGATATCTAGATACATTTGGAGTTAAAAATATACAAGTTATGCCTATTCCCATGAAGGGTGTTGGTATTGCAATAAATGATAGATTAAAAAGAGCATCTTTTAAGAATTAGAGAAAATGAACAATACTTCTTTAGAAATAAAACTTAAGTCACTAAATTTAAAAAATAATCCAATCTTCGCAAAACATGATCATATCAAATATGTTCAAGATTGGAGAGGTCAATATATAGGAGATGCTGCTGCAATATTAAAACCAACTAATACCACAGAAGTTTCACGTATTTTGAAACTTGCCAATGAAAATAACATTAGTGTGGTACCTCAAGGCGGTAATACTAGTCTTTGTGGTGCTGCAACTCCAGATAATAGTGGAACGTCAGTTGTGATTTCATTTGAAAAAATGAACAAAGTTAGGCAATTTAATAAAGAATCTCAAACAATAACAGTAGAATGTGGAGTTATTTTAAGTCAAATCCATAATGTTGTAGAAAAGGAAAATTTGTTTTTTCCGCTGAGTTTAGGGGCACAAGGTTCATGCATGATTGGTGGTAATTTATCCACTAATGCAGGTGGTGTAAATGTTTTAAAATATGGAAACACAAGAGAACTTTGCCTGGGTCTAGAAGTTGTTTTGCCAAGCGGCAAAGTTATGAACTTAATTTCAGAACTTAAAAAAGATAATACTGGTTATGACTTAAAAAACCTTTTTATTGGCGCTGAAGGTACACTTGGAATAATTACAGCTGCCACTTTAAAACTTTTTCAATTACCTAAAATGATTACTACCTTATTTGTAGAGGCTAATGAAATTTCTAATGCGGTAAAGATATTAAACACTTTTAAATCTTACTTCCCAGACAGAATTGAATCTTTTGAACTTATGCCAAAAAGTTTTTGGGAAGTTGCAAAAAAAAATATTGATAATATTGTAATGCCCCTTGAAAAAATGCCTGAAATGGGTGTTTTAGTAGATGTTTCTAGCTTTTCAAACAATGAAATTACTCCTAATCAAAATGGAGAAGTTCAAATTATAAAATCAATTGAAAATGTATTAGAAGAATGTTTTGAAAATAATCTAATCTCTGATGCCACAATTTGCACAAATGAAAATCAAAAAAAAGCACTTTGGTCTATTAGAGAAGCTGCTGCTGAATCTGAAAAAAAAGAACTTGAAAATTCAAATCTTATAAAGTGCTTAAAACATGATATATCTTTACCAGTTGAAGCAATTAATAATTTTCATAAGGATGCACAAATTATGATTTCTAATTTTTTACCTAATCTTAAAACAATTTATTTTGGTCATTTAGGTGATGGTAATCTTCACTATAATGTCTTTGGAAATGGATCTTTGCCTGATGGGTTTGCAGGAAAGAGTTTAGAATTAACTAAAGAACTCTACAAAATTGTCCATAATTATAATGGGTCATTTTCTGCAGAACATGGGATCGGTCAATTAAAAAAGGATAGTTTAAAAACTCATAAAGATGAAGTAGCATATTCTATTATGGGGTCAATAAAAAAACAATTAGATCCACAGGGAATAATGAACCCTGGAAAAGTACTATTTTAAATTTTAACTAGATAAATAAATTATTTATAATTAGTAATTGAAGTAAGTAAAAATGAAAATTTTAAGTGTAATCTTTACATTAATAATCATTCTCTCCAGTAAATCTTTTGGAGAAACCAAAAATAATTTATCCTCAAATACCAAAGAGGTAGAGTTTACTAGTGACACAATAAAAGTTGATGAAAAAAACAAAATAGTTACTGCATCAGGAAATGTTATAATAATAAATGAAAAGAGGAAAATTATTGCTGATAAGGTGGTTTACAATCAAAATATTGATAAGGCTATAGCAACAGGTAAAGTTATCTTAATAGAAAAAGATGGATCTAGATATGAAACTAATAAAGTAGTTTTAACTAATGAATTTAAGTCAGTAGTAGCAATTCCACTTTTTGGAAAATTAAAGGATAAATCAAGTGTAAGTGCTGAAAATTTCAAAAAAAATGATCTTGGTGAAAGTTTCTTTAACGAGGGTGTTTATACAGCTTGTGATTGTGATTTAAAAAAACAAGAAACACCTATTTGGAGATTAGAATCTAAACAAATTCGTCACGATCCTAAAACACAAACTATTTATCTCAAGCACCCAGTAATGAAAATATTTTCTTTACCAGTATATTATTTACCATATTTAAGTTTTCCTGATTGGACAGTTAAAAAAAGGTCAGGTTTTTTAACTCCTACCTATGGTTATTCAAAAAGAAATAGATTTCATATTAAAGTTCCATATTATTACGCTCCTGAAAATGACCCAACATGGGATATGACATTTACTACTCATCAAAATGGTAAAACAGGACATGCTGATCAATTAAATATTAGGAAGGAATATGAAAATGTATCTTTAGAAACTAATATATATAAAGGTAATTTAGATACGAATAAATCAAATGGTGATAATGTATTCGCGGCAAATTTAAAAGCTAAATCTTCTTTAAAAAATAATTGGGATATGTCAATTGAAGGCAAATATGCTGATCAAGAAACATTTATGAGAAGGTATGGCTTTGATGGAGATACAAGTTACAAAAGTTACATTGAATTAAAAAAAATAAATAATAATTCAATATCAAATATTGAAATTTATAATATTCAAAACCTTGATGAAACAAGCAGTAATAATGAACCCGTTTTAGCTCCGTCAGTATCCCATCATATTTTTAACAATAATAAAAAGCATGGTTATAATTATGACATTA
This sequence comes from SAR116 cluster bacterium AG-321-K23, assembly GCA_003284565.1. Classification (GTDB taxonomy): domain Bacteria; phylum Pseudomonadota; class Alphaproteobacteria; order Puniceispirillales; family Marisalimonadaceae; genus Marisalimonas. Next base: position 7,135 of record QBXO01000028.1, on the reverse strand, counting down.
AGCTGAATGCTCATTCAATATATAATGATGAAAGCTATGATATTAAAAGATGGTCTGGATTAGGAAAAATAAATAAGAAATTATTTTTTGAAAATCTATTATTAGATGCTGATGCTAATATAGGGCTGGATTTATATTCTATACAAGGAAGACCGTCAAACGACACCAATGATAATAGATATATTGATAGAATTTCTTCTGGAATTTCAGTTGCCGCTAGTAACCAATTTGATTTTATTAGTGAATCCTCTAGTTTTATCATAGAGCCCAAGATTCAACTGAGTTCCCTTTTTACCACTGATAGAACTGACGAAGTCCCAAATAGAGATTCGTCTGAATTTATTTTAGATGAAGCTAACTTATTTTTAAATAATCAATATCAAGGAAGGGATAATATACAATCAAACGATAGATTAAATTTTGGTATTACTGTTTTAGGAATGAATGAAACTTTTGGTGATTTCAATTTTTTTGTTGGTCAAAGCCAAAAATTAAGCGGAACTCAAAAAAACATTTCCATTGCTAATAAAGATAGGCAATCGCATTTAATTAATTCAATAAGCTGGAATATAAATGAAATGTATAATTTTTCTTGGTTTTCTCTTTATAATCATCATGATTTAAAATCTGACACTTCAGATTTTCATTTTAATGGTAATATTGATGGTTGGTCATATTCTGCTAATCATAGATCTGTTAATAAAGAATTTGTTTCTGATAATAATGATAGAGAAGAATTATCGTTAGGTTTATCAAAAAACTTTTCAAATTTGACAACAAATTATTCGAGAACATATGATCTCAAAAATAATGGCGAAGAACTAATTTCTGAAACTCTAGGATTAGAATATACTGGAACTGGATATATGTTTGAGAACTGCCTAACTGTGTTATTTGAGTATAAAAGTACTGGCGGGATTACTGATAGAGATTTATTACCAGAAGATTCTGTTTATCTAACTTTTAGTTTCAGAAATCTTGGTGATTTTAAATATAAACCTACAGCTATAACTAGATTATTAGGTGAAAGTCTTAATAACTAATCCAAAGAGTTTTTCATCTTTTTTTCTGTTATTTATTAAAATCTCTAATAACTGCAAAAAAATTAAACCAATAAAACCTAAGTGTTCCCAAAAAAGTTTTATTCATTTTTAATTTATTATATTTTTCAATACCACAAGAAGTTTTTATTCTCAGTTTTTTCATAAAACTTACCTTATATTTAAGTAAAGTTTATAGCATATACAAATTAACTTTAAATTATTTTTTATGAAAAAGTACTATATTTTCTGATGGGAAAACAACCTTCCAATTTCTCTGAAACCCAATGTGTAGAAAAGTCTGCTCTTGATAAAAAACAACATGTGTTGGGTCTCTTCTATAATACCAATTTTCAAACAGTTCATCTTTTGGTAGAAATGCTGTCATTACACCAAACCAAGAATTATTGTCTAAAAGATCATTGATTTTATCAAATTCTTCATAAGGATTGAAAAAGTGTTCAACCGCTTCGGAACAAGTAATAAACTTATACTTTTTTAAAAAAACATCCTTATTTGGAAAAAAAAATGGATCATACAATTCTACTTTAAATCCATCACTTTTTAATATGTTTGCTAGAGCAGGAGAAAATCCACACCCATAATCTAAACCTATATCACTAGTCAAAATTTTGTCTTTAAACGGATCAATTAATTTTAAAAGAAAATTTTTGTAGTTTGTATTTGTTATTGAATTATTATGCTTTAAATAATGTTTTTTTTCATAACTATTTGATACATAATGCTGTGGATCTAAAATTTTTGCAGCACAAGTTTTGCATTCCCAATAAATTAATTTACTGGTTTTTAAAAAACAAATGAGATCAGAACTTTTACAAACTGTACATGTATCCATAAATAATACTTTTTGAAACCTATAAATAAAATACTATATTACACTATAAATTAAGTTTGATTTTAAATTAAGTGTACCAGTAATGAATATTTCAAATTATTTTAATTTTAAAAATTTGAACTCAAAACTAATAGTTATCTTGAGTACTTTAGGTTTATTACCATTTTTCCTTGGATTAATTGATTTGTTGTTAAATAAAAATAATTTATTTTTTTTAATCAATTTACCGAAATATTATGGATCAATAATTTTAACATTTTTAGGTTCTGTTTATTGGGGGGTTGCTCTCAATTACAATCATAAAAATTTAGTATCTGAAAAAATTAAAACATACATCATATGCTGGTCAATTATTCCATCTTTATGGAGCGTGTTAATTTTAATTTTTAATCATAATATAACCATAATCATTTTAGCTTTATGCTTTATAATCGTCCAATTTGTGGATGAGTTTATTATAAAACATTTTAAATTTCCAATTTGGTATTTGTTTTTAAGACGATCATTAACGATAGTTGTGGTATTAATTTTGATATTTTCTTATTATTTGGTTGAGGAAATTTAATTAAATGAAAACATTCCCTACAACAAAATCTGAGCTTATTAAAAACTTAATTAATTTTAGTGAAACGGAATTATCAAGTTATTCAAAAAATAGAAATTTTGACTTTGGACATCCTCATAAAAATGTTTCAAAACTCTCTCCTTATTTAAGAACAAGATTTATAAGTGAAGAAGAAGTTTTAAAAATTACAATTAGTAGAAATAATATAAAAACTATTGAAAAATTTATTGAAGAAATTTTTTGGAGAACCTACTGGAGAGGTTGGTTAGAATCCCATCCCTGGATCTATGAGGAATATTTAAATAAAAGTAAAAATCAACTTTTTCCAAAAAAAACAGGTATAAAATGCTTTGATTATTGGAAAGAAGAATTACTAGATACTGGATATTTACATAATCATTCTAGAATGTGGTTTGCTAGTATTTGGATTTTCACCCTAGGTTATAGTTGGCAATCAGGAGCAGATTTTTTTAAAAGAAATTTACTAGATTTTTGTCCTGCTTCAAATACTTTAGGATGGAGGTGGGTAGCAGGTTTGCAAACAATAAATAAGCCATATTTAGCAACATCAGAAAATATTAGCTACTTTACTAATGGAAGGTTCAATCCATTAAATCAACTAAATGAACAAGTAAACTTAAATTACAATGATCAAATAAATAATCATTCATTTCAATATATAGAACCAAAAAAATTCCAATTGAACAAAGTTGATAAATTAGGAATTATTTTAAATAAGAATGATTTAACTTTAAATCGTATTTTTGATAATAATAAAATTGCTTATGATTGTTGTGTTTATTCCATTGAACATGAGAATAAATTAATAGATGAGTTTAACAAAAATATTATTCGAGATATTTTAAAAAATAATAAAAACTTTGATATTACTGAGAATTACAATCAAATCATTGATTGGTTAATTAATAAAAAAGTTAAAAATCTAATTTTACCATATGAAACTGTGGGAAATACCATTCTAAATAATGCAAAATTCAAAAATAAATTAAAAGAATTAGATATTAATTATAATTTTTTCTTAAGAGATTGGGATCGTAATGCTTTTCCATACGCAAACAAAGGTTTTTTTAAATTTAAAAAAAACATACCCAATTTAATTTCTCTCGCCGATATCTAAATTAGATCATTAATTACCCTAAATAAAAAGTTAATCAAAAATTGACTTTTTAATTAGAAATACATAATATGTATAATTATGAAATATTTTAAAAATATCATAAATCCACTTGAAAGAAGAAGAATTCAATTTGGATATAGTCAACAAGATATATCTAAACTTTTAGGTATAACTCAATCCCAGTATTCTAGGATTGAAAAAGGTGATTCAGATCCCAATAAACATCTAAAAAAATTATCAGAAATCTTTGATTGTGAACCTAATGAAGTTTTTCAAGGCGAAATATTAAAAGAAATAGACAATGATTTTTTAAATGATCCTACTAATATTTTTCAAAGAATATTTCATGAAAGAAAACCTGGATATGTAAATTTGAAAATAGAAGGATGGTTCACAAAAAGACAAGTAATAGATAATTACGAAATGCTTTTAAAAGAATTGGATAAATGGAAAGTTAATAAGGATGGAATAAGATGGAAGTATAAATAATGAAGGGTATTTTAGAGAATTATCGGGAAAAAAAGGCTATGAGAAATCATTAAACTTTTTTTAATTTAGATTTTATTCTTATTCGGTTTTTTATCATAAATATTTTGATAATTTTCAGATAATTGATTCATTTTATTAAAGAATTCAATTTCTGAGAACGGCTCACACTTTCTAATATTATATTTTTTAGTTTTAGTAATATTCATCTGATTTAGAATTAAAGTTTTTCTATCTAAGGAATAAGCGTAAATATTTAAACTATCTTTATAGGTCCATTTAATTTCATTTTCGTTAGACAAAAAACGTTTTTTCTTTCGAAGAGTTGTTTGAATATTCTCACCTACTTCAATTTTGTCACCAATTTTTCTTATATAATATATAGCTACCTTATTAATCTTAAAATGAAATCCAATTTCTGTTGGTATATTATTCGGCATATAGGAAGAAGGGTCTAAATGTTCTAACTTACAATCTAAACACTTACATACAATTCCCTTACCATCAACACTACCTAAGGTAGGAAAGGGTTGAAATAAAATTATAAATATTATAAATAAAATTTTTTTCATTATTCTCTCAAAATTTTCATTTTTCTGGTTACTGAATATTATTTTAAGTTAATTATTATAATTTTTTATCCTTTTCAATCTGTTTAAATAATATTGTCTACTTTAACATACTAAATATTTTGCAGTTATTACTATTTAAGAAATTTTAAATTCTTTTGGTATTCCAACCTATATATAATAATGATTCGATAAGATTTAGATTATACTCTCTTTTAGGATTTAACTTGTTAATATTTTATTCTTCCTATATTTAATATTAAATTTGCTAGAACTAGCAACAAAGATATCAAGTAGAATGTTTTTTTCTGATAAAATTATTAATCAGCATTAACATTTTTTAGCAGCATTTATTTGGTTTGATTTGTTTTATCTAATGTAAGAATTTAAAGACAACGGAAATTAATAATAAGAAAAAATAATGAAAGAAACAAAGGGTTTAATTCATTCAAAAGCAGTAATAGAATTTTTAGATAGTTAAAAAATAAAAAAGAATATTCGTCAAAAGGGTTCGTGAAAAAATTGAGAGACAGATAGTCCAATAAAATTAATGAGTTATCCTAAAGTTCAAGTTGAAATTAGATACCTTGTTAAAATATTACAACTTAATTTATGTGTTATAAAATTACATTAAAACCCTCAAACTCTGGATGACCTAAATAAATATCCTTATGTTTACCTGCACTATTATGAGCTTTTCTAAAGGCATCAGATTTTGTCCAGTTTATAAAATCATCTTCAGAATTCCATACACTATGAGAAGCATAAAGTGTAAAAGAATCTGTTTTTTTACCTTTTATTAAATTGAACTTTTCAAATCCTGTTACGTTTTCAAGATGTGTGTCACGTTGTTTCCAAATATTTTCAAATTCAATTTCACGACCTAAAACAATTTTAAATCGGTTCATTGCTATATACATAATCTATACCTCCTTATATAAATATTTATTATAATCTTTTATTTTTAAATCATATTTAATAATATTATGTAATGAATTATGTTCTATAATATTTATTTAATGATTTAAAATAAATTGCATGAGCAAAATCTTTTTATATAAATTCTAAACTTAGAAAATAAATAAATTCTGTTTGACAAATAAACTAATAAAATTTCTAATTTATTATAGTTATATTATATGATGAGATTTTTTATGAATAAATTAGTGAAATTCTTTTTTTTCTTACTTATCAGTCATTTGATTAATATAAAAATTGTGAATGCTAATGAATTAGATAATGTAGGAGCATGCGCAGGTGTAGTAATTGGAAATGCATCTGTTGATTTTAGTTTAGGTGATCAACAAAGTTTTGATGATGGAATTAAAATAGGTATAACTGCTTATCTTAGCGAAGTTTTTGCTAAAAAATATAGTAAAGATGATATAGCAGTTGCTGATCAAATTCTTGCTTCAAATACAGACAAAATTATAAATGCTGCTAATACGCAAACTTTTGACGAAACTGTATTTGAAGAAGTTATCAAATGCTATCGTACATTAGCAAATTTAATTTTAAAAAATGCAAATACTATTAAATCTAATTCTAAAACAATAAATAATTTTGTTACTCAAAGAAGTAAACTTTTAAAGAGGATGTTGTCGGCAGGATAATTAGACAGATAGTAATTGAACTCAATTTTATCTAACAAATATTTACTTACTAAATTCTCTCCAAAGTTCCCAATCACCTAATTTGAATTGAGTATTAAGTTTTTTTTTGTTCTCTTTTCTTTAATTTACTAATACAACCCCAAACATCTTTCATTGTATAATTATCTTTCTTAGTTCTTCTTTGAATTCCATTTAATTTTAAAAAATTAACTATTTCTTTATTTGACCAACCCTTATTATGTAATTCTATAATAACATTCAGTCTATTTTGGTTTATCGGATTGATATAATTTAATGAAAGAGATTTAGTTTCAATATCTAAAGTATTAGTGAAGAAATAAGTATTATTTGGATAAAAATTAATTAAGTTTCTAAATATTACTTTAAATTCACTCCACTGTAACGGAATAGATTCAAAGTTACTATATCAAAAATAGAGATTATTTCACATTTGGTTTTATTTAAACTATCATATGAATATGAATAGAATTTTAACTTTAATATTTTTTTTACTATTTCCTTCTGTTTGTTTTGGGGTTTATGATTGGAAACTCATAACAAAAACTGAAAAGAGTGATTTTTATATCGATATGAATTCTTTTGTAATTAAGGATAACAAAAGATTCTATTTAAGACTTAGGGACTACAGAAAAAAAGATCAATATGGGGAAAATTCAAATATTATTCATATTGAAACTGATTGTTATAAATTACAAAGTAGATTTTTGAAAGATATTTACTACGAAAGAAATATGGGAAAAGGTAAATCAAAAGTTTTGAATGAAGTTGGAAATTGGATAACATTCAAAAAAGGGTCTATTGGAATGTACTTTACTGATTTTATTTGTTCCTCAGAGAAATCATCTAA
>QBXO01000027.1 GCA_003284565.1 SAR116 cluster bacterium AG-321-K23 | reverse complement strand
TTAACAAACAAATATCTAACATTTATAAAAAACGTTTTGATACTTATAATAATACCCCTAAAGGAGTGTTTTGGAATAGTAAATTATCACAAGATCTTAGATTAAATATAATCTTAGATAAAATATTAGAGAATTCAAATAGTGAAATATTTTCAATTGCAGATATTGGTTGTGGATATGGAAGATTTTACGAGATCATTAAAGAAAGAAATTTAGATAAAAAAATTCAATATTATGGTTTTGATATAAATGAGAATTCAATTAATTTTTGCAAAAATAATAAAGATTTTAAAAATATTAAATTTGCAATAAGTTCATTTCCATTCAACCACACTGATTATATCGTTATGTCAGGTACATATAACCTCACACCAACTAATAATATAATTTTATGGGAAGATTATATAATAAATAATCTTAAAAGTAATTGGAAGTTGGTAAAAAAGGCCATGATTTTTAATTGTTTAATAAAAGAAAAAAAGGCAATTAATAAAACATTATATTACACAGAGTTATCATGGATGAAAAAAATTTGTGAGAATAACTTTGGAAAAATACAAATTTTCAAAAACCAATTTTTAAAGGAAGATATTACAATCCTTATAGAAAAATCAAGTTAACTTTTTCGCAAATTTATTTAAATGGACTGCAAATTCAATAGGCCTTTCTAGAGGTATTAAGTGCCCACAATCAGTGAATTCTAATCTTTGAACATTTTTCATTGAGTTCACAATATCATCAATATCATCGGAAATTCTAAAAACTTTGTCATGATGACCTGTCATAACCAAAACAGGTACATCAATTTTAGACCAGTCTATGTCCCAGTTTGCTGTTAGAGATCCTTCCATAAGTTTGAAAATACCAGAGTTTTTTTCTAATCCTCTGTAATTACTAGGATTAAGTGCATTTGATTTCATTTTCTCTAAAAAGGATGGTGAAGCAATTACAGGCATATTCATATCCATTAACAATGCTGTTCCACCATATCGAGCAACATTAACCATAGTTTGATTAATCCATTTCAGCCTGGTGTTGTTTTTCCTAAGTGTGTTAATTAGGACTAGACCTTGAGATTTAATACCTTTTTCAACAGCGAGCGTAGCGTACAATCCACCAATAGACAAACCTACTAAAATTATATTACTGAGTTTTAATTTTTCTATCAAAAGACACAAATCAGAGACTATTAGATCTGTGTCTAAATTAAGCTTACCATCAAACTTACTTTTATCCTGACCTCTAAAGTTGTAAGTAAGAAAACCGTTCCCATCCTCTATAATTTTTTCACCAATTTCACCATTCCACGCTGTTGTGTTACCTGTTAAAGCGTTAACAAATACAAAGGTATATCCATTATCTTTTGGTCCAATAAATTCATAATAAATTTCATTTAATTCATCAATTTTTAAAAAAGACATTACAACTCCTATTCTTCTGCAGTTTCTATTTTTAAATGTTGAAGATGTGTTTCTAATTCTTGATCTCTCAATATAGAAAATTTTTGAAATTCCTCTTCGCTTAAAATATTGATGTTAGATGGATCAACCCTATTTTGAATATCTTCAACAGAGTTAGGTGTTGTCATATTTTTCTCTATTTCTGATATTTCCTTTTTTATAGGTAATTCACCAACTCGTTCCTGAAATGTAACGATTGCTCTAATGCCTCTCTCAATAGCTGACCTTTCATCATCATTTTCACTTTCATCAAAACCAACATAAAGAGCATGTATTATGTGTTGCTTTGGGTCTGGCAAAAGACCAGAATCGAAAATCATTTCACCTTCAGGATTTAAATTCATATAAAATTCACTAAATCGTGCAAGTATTTCTCTAGTCCTAGATGGTCCTGGTTCTATAGGAGGTGCTTTTTGTGGCGGTTGAGGTGCATTTATATTATTCCATATAGCAATGCATATCATAAAGCTAAATGTTATGACTAAGGCTATTATAAATGGTGTAAAATCTTCAAACATATAACTTACATAATAATTAAGTTTTAAAATATAAGATATTATATAAATTAAATAAAAATTACTGCTTCATATCATAAAAATTTTAAAAAAATATTATTTATATATTTCAAATACTTACAAAGTATTATTAGTTATTTTTACGGATAGTGATTTGCAATTAGTACTATTTTCTTGTTATGATGATTCTTGAATTTTTTAATTCAAATTACTTTTAATTTTAATTAATCAAGGTTTGTAATTATTTTACAAGCGGAAATAGGAGAATAAAATGAAAAGGGTATTCGGAGCTGCATTTACTATGGCAGCAACCGTAGCCGTAGGCCTTAGTTGGGCTACAATAGGAAATGCTGCATGTGGAAAAGTAACTATAGCAGAGATGAACTGGGCATCTGCTGAATTAATGGCCAATGTAGATAAAATAATCTTAGAAAAAGGTTATGGATGTGAAGTTGAACTAGTTTCAGGTGCTACAATGCCAACTTTTACTTCCATGAACGAAAAAGGATCACCTGATGTAGCACCAGAGCTATGGGCTAACGCAGTTGCTGTTCCTTTGAAAAAGGCCGTTGGAGAAAACAGATTAATTGTTGCAAATAAAAGTCCAATCACTGGTTTAGGTGAGGGTTGGTGGCTTCCTCCGCACACAGTCAAAAAACACCCAGAGTTAAAGACAGCTTTAGATGTTTTAAATAGGCCTGATCTTTTTCCATACTCTGAAGACAAATCTAAAGGAGCTTTTGTTGGATGTCCAGCGGGTTGGGGATGCCAATTAGCTAATGCTAACCTTTTTAGAGCTTTTGAAATGGAGAAAAAAGGATGGGTACTTGTTGATCCAGGAAGCGCAGCTGGCTTAGATGGTTCAATGGCAAAAGCTGTCGAAAGAGGTGAAAATTGGTTTGGTTACTACTGGTCACCTACCTCTATGATTGGTAAATATAAAATGCATAAGTTGGACTTTGGTGTTCCTTTTGGTGGCAAAGATAATTGGGATAACTGCATTGTTAAGCCAGAAAAAGAATGTGCAAATCCAAAAAAATCGTCATGGGTTAAGTCTGAAGTTAATAGTGTAGTATCTGCAAACTTTAAAAAGAATGCTGGAGTTGCGTTAGGCTACATTACTAATAGAATTTACCCAGGTGAAATAATGAATGGTATGCTTGTTTTTATGACTGAACAGAAAGCATCAGGTAAAGATGCAGCTTTCGAATTTTTGGAAAAGCATGGATCTGTTTGGGAAAAATGGGTTTCCGCGGACGTAGCTAAAAAAGTTAAAGCTGGTCTATAACTTATACTAAATTTTATAATCACTGCTTCTAAATAACTTGAGGTAGTGATTATTTTTTTTAATGAGGAATGCAAAATGGACTGGTTTTTTAATTTTCCTGACATGAGCAGATCTGATCTAAGAGAATTTAAGAAAACCGTAGATTTTGCATTCACTGATTTCTCAAGAACTTATGGCCGGGGTATTGAAGATTTTTTTGAACCCCTACTAATGTTTTTAGTTTGGTTTGAAAAACTTTTTATTAATACCCCTTGGCCAATAATAATATTTTGCATCCTTTTACTAGCTTGGATAGGTTCACGATCCATATTAATTGTTGTTGGAACTTTTTTGAGTTTTATGTTGATTGGATATTTCGGTATGTGGGAAGATACAATGTCAACCCTAGCCATTATACTTGTTGCAACATTCCTTTGCATAGCAATTGGTATACCACTAGGCATCGCTATGGCAAGAAATAATAAAGTCCAGGCAGCAATAGTACCTATTTTAGATGTAATGCAAACAATTCCTAGTTTTGTGTATTTGATACCAGTTGTGATGCTTTTAGGTATTGGAAAGGTTCCTGGATTAATTGCAGTATGTATTTACGCTATCCCACCCATTGTTCGTTTAACTAATTTAGGCATAAGATTAGTAGATAAAGACGTTCTAGAAGCGGCTGATTCTTTTGGGGCAAATTATTGGCAGAAATTATTTGGAGTTCAAATGCCACTAGCCCTACCAACTATATTTGCTGGTGTAAATCAAACTATAATGATGGCGCTAGCAATGGTGGTAATAGCATCTATGATTGGAGTCAAGGGTCTTGGGCTGCCTGTGTTAAGAGCTATTTCAAATCAATATTTAGCTTTAGGATTAATGAACGGTCTTGCGATTGTTATATTAGCCATAATTTTTGATAGAGTAACACAAAAATTTGGATTAAGAATGCAAAAATATAGGAATGAAGGTAAGGATTAATATAATGAATTCAAAAGATATATTAATCAAAGTAAATCATCTTTATAAAATTTTTGGAGAAGGTGATAAAAGTGCGCTTGATCTAGTTAAAAATGGAATGAGCAAAGAGGAACTTCTTGAAAAATCAAATTGTGTTCTTGGTTTAAATAATATTAATCTAAAAATTAATAAAGGTAAAATACAAGTTGTTATGGGTCTATCTGGATCAGGTAAATCAACCCTTATAAGACATCTTAATAGATTAATTGAACCAACAAGTGGTGAAATATTATTTAATGATAGAAACATTTTAGATTTAACTCCAAAAGAGTTAATTAAATTTAGACAAAATAATATGTCTATGGTTTTTCAAAAGTTTGCTTTATTTCCGCACAAAACTGTTTTACAAAATGTTGGTTATGGCCTTGCAATTCAAAATATATCTAAAGATGAATGGTCTGACAAAGCTCAAAAATGGATTAAAAGGGTAGGATTAGATGGATATGAAGCATATTATCCAGGTCAATTATCAGGGGGCATGCAACAAAGAGTGGGACTTGCAAGAGCTCTAGCAACAGATGCAGAAATTCTACTTATGGATGAAGCATTTTCTGCTTTGGATCCCTTAATTCGTTCAGAAATGCAAAATATACTTTTAGATCTTCAAAATGAATTACACAAAACGATAATTTTTATAACACATGATCTTGACGAAGCTCTAAAAATTGGAGACAGAATAGCTATTCTTAGAGATGGCAGTATGGTACAAGACAGTGACCCTCAAGAAATAATTATGAACCCCGCAGATGAATATGTTTCTGATTTTATTAAAGACATTAATAGGGCTAGAGTTATTCAAGCAAAATCAATAATGACATCAACGAATACTAAAAGTTCGGGTGCTACAGTCAAAGAAGATATGGTTTTAGAAGATATACTTCAAATAATGTCAGATGCACCTTCAAAACCAGTAACTATAGAAAACTCAAAAGGTAAAATTACAGGAAAAATTGAAATGGTAAATTTAATTGAAGGTATGAAAAGACCAAAATCACTTGGAACAAATATTACTGGTTAGGTTGATTAGGTCTTCCTACTTGAATTAGTTTAAATCCACTTTCATGAAAAATCTCTGGATTTAGAGCATTTCTTAAATCAATTAAAATATTTCCTTTCATATGTTTTTTTAATCTTTCGGGTGAAAGACTTCTAAATTCATTCCACTCAGTCAAAATTACTAGTGCATTACTTTTATTAATACAATCTTCAACGCTTTCAGCAAATTGAATATTTTTTAATAATTTTTTTGCTTCATCCATGGCTACCGGATCAAACGCAGAGATTTGTATGTTTTTTTCTTGAAGTTTTGGAATAATTTCTAGACATGGACTTTCTCTCATATCATCAGTTTCTGGTTTAAATGCTAACCCTAAGATAGATACTTTCTGATTACTATAATTTTTTCCTAGTGCAGAGATTATCTTTTCTGCCATATAATTCTTCCTTTGAGAGTTATAACTAATAACATTTTCCACTAAGGAAATATTTGAACCATAGTAGTTAGCGGTTTTTACAAGGGCTTGAGTATCTTTTGGAAAACAGGAACCACCATAACCTGGTCCAGGATGTAAAAATTTACTACCAATTCTTTTGTCTAGTCCAATTCCTCTTGAGACATCATGGACATCAGCTCCAACCTTTTCGCATAAATCTGCTATCTGATTTATATATGATATTTTTAATGCTAAAAATGCATTTCCAGCATATTTAATTAATTCTGCTGTTTTTAAATCCGTAAATAAAATTGGTGTTTCTATTAAGTATAATGGCTTATATATTTTTGAAATTACTTCTTTTGCTTTTTCAGTTTCACATCCAACAACCACTCTATCTGGCCTCATAAAATCCTCAATAGCATTACCCTCTCTCAAAAATTCTGGATTTGAAACTACATCAAATTTGGCATTTGGATTAATTTTTTTAATTATTTTTTTAATCTCACTTCCTGTTCCAACAGGTACCGTGGACTTTGTAACTACTACGGTATAACCAGCTAAACTTTTTGCTATTTCTTCTGAAGCTTTATAAATATATGATAGATCAGCATGACCATCACCTCTCCTTGTAGGTGTTCCCACAGCAATAAAAACAATATCTGCATCTGCTACATTTTTTTTTATATCATAACTAAAAGTAAGCCTATTAGCTTTCTTATTTTTTTTTACTAAATTTTCAAGACCAGGTTCATATATTGGTATTATATTTTTTTTTAAGTTGGAAATTTTATCTTCGTCTTTGTCTACACAACATACATCAAAACCAAACTCTGAAAAACAAGTTCCAGAAACTAACCCAACATAGCCAGTGCCTAACATTGTTATTTTCATTATATATCCTCTTAAACTTGAGAAACATAGAGTTATTTACTAATTGAAAATAAAATAATAATAACCATATAAATTAATATATCAATTCAAAGGTTTTGTGAATGAAAATCAAGAAAGCAATATTTCCAGTTGGTGGATTAGGTACAAGATTTCTTCCTGCAACCAAGTCAATGCCTAAAGAAATGCTTCCAATTGTAGACAAGCCCCTAATACAATATGCTGTAGAAGAAGCGGCTAACGCAGGTATAGACCAGTTTATTTTTGTAACTAGCCGAGGAAAATCAGCTATAGAAAATCATTTTGATCACTCATTCGAACTAGAAAATAACTTACTTTTAAAAGGAAAAAGACAAACTCTTAAGACTGCACAAGAAATGCTAAAAATCCCCGGATCATTTGCTTATGTAAGACAACAAGAGCCAGCTGGTCTTGGTCATGCTGTATGGTGTGCTAGACACTTAATTGGAGATGAACCAGTAGCTATAATTCTTGCTGATGACTTAATTTATGGTGGGAACACAATTAAAGAAATGATTGCTAATTATAATTCTGGCAACATGCTTGCTGTCATGGAAGTTGACAAAAAAGATGTATCTTCATATGGCATAATATCTCCCGGAAAATCTATAGATGACAACGTTTATGAAATTTTAGGCCTTGTAGAAAAACCATCCAAAGATAAAGCGCCTAGTAATATGGCAGTTGTTGGCAGGTATATTATCGAACCAGCTGTTTTTGAGGTCTTAGAACAACAAAATAGGGGGGCTAGTAATGAAATTCAACTTACTGACGCTATAGCAAGTAGAATAGGTGCATCGAGTTGTGTAGGATATAAATTCCCCGAGGAGCGATTTGACTGTGGCTCTAAATTAGGATTTATACAAGCTAACATCCGCTTATCTATTGAAAGGTCAGAAATGAAACAAAACCTTAAAAATTGGTTAAAACGTGAAATAATTAGCTAAGATTAATGTTTAAACATACTTTTGATGACACAATTCTCCGTTCATACGATATTAGAGGGATTTATGGTAAAACCCTAAGAGATGAAGATGCTTTTATGCTTGGATTTTTTTTTGGTATTACAGTCAGAAAAAAATATCCAGAAAAAAAACATCCATTGATTATAATTGGAATGGATGGAAGGTTATCTAGCCCAACATTAGAAGAAAAACTTAATGAAGGACTTAAAAATTCTGGTTGTGAAATATATAGAATTGGTCTAGCACCAACACCAATGCTCTATTTTGCAAGTAATTATTATAAAGCCGACGGAGCTATACAAGTCACTGGCAGTCATAATCCAAAAGATTATAACGGTTTTAAAATAGTATTAAATCAAAACTCTTTCTTTGGTGAAGATATAAAAAAACTTGGTAATTTTGCAAATAAAGGTTATTCAAAAACTTATAATGGTTTTTCTAAATCTGTTGAAATAAATTGTAAATATATAGATGAGATATCAAACCCCTTAAAAAACAATAATGGGGAACTTCATAAAAAAACAATAGTTTGGGATTGTGGTAATGGAGCATCTGGTCCTGTTGTTGAAATGTTGACCACAAAAATTCCTGGAAAACACGTTGTTTTATATTCTAAAGTTGATGGCAATTTTCCAAATCATCATCCTGATCCAACTGACAAGTCTACTTTAAAAATTTTGATAAACAAAATGAAAGAGGTTAATGCTGAACTTGGAATAGCATTTGATGGAGATGGTGACAGAATTGGTGTTGTTGACAAACAACAAAGACCAATTCCTGGTGACTTATTAACTGCATTTCTTGCTAATTCAATAACTACTAATGACAAAGAAAATCAAACAATAATTTTAGATATTAAGTCAAGTTATATAGCATATGAAAATATAATATCTTTAGGTTTTAAAGCAGAAATTGGAAAAACTGGTCATTCAAATATCAAAAAAAGAATTAAAGAAATAAAATCTCCACTAGCTGGCGAAATGTCTGGTCACATTTTCTTTGGTGATACCTATTTTGGTTATGATGATGCACTGTATGCTGCCATAAGACTACTTACTTTAACGGCCAATAATATTGAATTAGATAAATTTATATCAACTTTACCAAAAACATTCGTTTCACCTGAAATTAAAGTTTCTTGCTCTGATAAAATTAAGTTTTTAACTATAGACAATATATCTAAAAAAGTATTTGAGAAGTATAATTCCAATAATGTTATTACATTAGACGGATTAAGAGTTAAAAATGATCATGGGTGGTGGTTGATACGCGCAAGCAACACTGAAGAGGCACTGGTAGTTAGATTTGAAGGTAAATCTGAAAAAGATAAAAAAGAATTGTCTTTGGAAGTTAAAAATCTTCTCAAAAATGAAGGATTAACTTTAGATAATTTCTAAAAAATGATATTAATTTTTTTGAATAACACTCACATTGGGGATAAAAATGACTAACAGATTAAAACGTGGTAATTTACAAGTATCAGAAACTCTTGCTAATTTTATTGAAAATGAAGCGCTTTCAGATACAAATATTTCTCCTGACGTGTTTTGGGAAAAACTAGAAACAATCTTAAATCAATTTGTTCCTAGAAATAAAGAATTGCTTCAAATTAGAGATGAAATAAAAAGTAAAATAGACAAATTCTATTTAGAAAACGCCAGCAAAGATATTGACCATAAAGAATATATAAACTTTCTAAAGAAAATTAATTATATTGTACCAGAAGGAGAAAATTTTCAAATCAACACAAAAAATGTAGATGACGAATTAGCTCTTAAAGCTGGACCTCAGTTAGTAGTACCGGTAACTAATGCGAGATATGCACTTAACGCTGCAAATGCAAGATGGGGAAGTTTATATGATGCACTTTATGGGACAGATGCTATTTCTGAGAGTGGCAACGCTGAAAGATCTAAGTCTTATAATCCTATTAGAGGAAATAAAGTAATATCATACGCAAAAGAGTTTTTAGATAAAAATTTTCCATTACAAAATTGTTCACATAAAGATGTTAATTCATATAAAATTAATGATCATTCCCTTTTCGTTGAAACTTTAGATGGTGCTAATTCACATTTAAAAATAAAAACCCAATTTATTGGCTATCAAGGTGATGCTAAAAATCCAAGTTGTATTCTACTGAAAAATAATAATCTTCATATAGAAATATTAGTGAATAAAGAAGGTAACATTGGGGCTGAAGATAATGCAGGTGTTGACGATGTTATGATTGAGTCAGCTTTAACAACAATACAAGACTGTGAAGATTCAGTGGCAACTGTAGACGCAGAAGATAAAGTATTAGCCTACAGAAACTGGTTAGGTCTTATGAAGGGTAACCTTGAAGATACTTTTGATAAGAATGGTAAGACAATAACAAGAAAATTAAATCCAGATAGAACTTACATTACTTCTTCCGGAGAATACAAACTTCCAGGCAGATCTGTGATGTTAATCCGTAATGTTGGACACCTAATGACAAACCCAGCTATTTTGTTAAAAAATGGTGAAGAAATTCCTGAAGGTATTATGGATGCAATGATTACATCATTAATTGCAATTCATGATATTAAAATCAATAAAATGAACTCTAGGACTGGATCTGTTTATATCGTCAAACCAAAAATGCATGGCCCAGATGAAGTAAAATTTGCATGCGATATCTTTGGAGCTGTTGAAGATGCTCTACAACTGAAAAGAAACACTCTCAAGATAGGTATTATGGACGAAGAAAGAAGGACAACTGTTAATTTAAAAGAGTGTATCAGAATGGCGAGTGAAAGAACTGTATTTATTAATACTGGGTTCTTAGATAGAACAGGCGATGAAATACATACTGCAATGGAAATGGGTCCAATAATACCAAAAGGTGAAATAAAAAATGCGAAATGGATTTCAGCATATGAAAATAATAATGTAAAAATTGGGCTTGAATGTGGACTTTCCGGTAAGGCACAAATAGGTAAGGGGATGTGGGCAATGCCTGATCTCATGAACGAAATGTTAAAACAAAAAATCAATCATCCAAAAAGCGGTGCAAATACCGCCTGGGTACCTAGTCCAACAGCAGCTACACTTCATGCTTTGCATTATCACGAGATTAATGTGTTTGACATCCAAAAAGATAAGTCTAATGATAATAATAATTACTTAAGCGATATACTTTCTGTTCCAGTTTCAAAAGGTTACAACTGGTCCCAAGAAGAAATACAAAATGAAATGGACAATAACGCACAAGGTATTCTTGGATATGTAGTAAGATGGGTAGATCAGGGAGTTGGATGCTCTAAAGTTCCAGATATTAATAATATTGGTTTAATGGAAGATCGTGCAACTTGCAGAATTTCTAGTCAACACCTTTGCAACTGGCTCAAACATGGTATTTTTACTAAAAATCAACTGGTTGAAACTATGAAAAAGATGGCTAAAGTTGTTGATGAACAAAATAAAGACGATAGAAATTATATCCCTATGTCTAAAGACTTTGATAAGTCAATTGCTTTTAAGGCATCTGTAGATTTGGTTTTAGAAGGAGATGTTAGTCCTTCTGGTTATACCGAGCCAATTTTACACAAAAGTAGACTAGAATTAAAATCTATGCTTGATTAACTGCCCTTGCTGCATGTCTCAAACTATCTATTGGGATAAGCTTGCCAGATCTCTTTATGTGCCAAAATGTCCATCCGTTACAAGCTTGTAATCCTTGTAAATCAGCACCAACTGAATGTATAGAACCTTTTTTATCTTTAGAAATTAAACTTCCATCTGCTCTAATTTTAGCAGTCCATCTACTTCGTGAATCTTGTAATAATTCACCTGGATTTATTAAACCTTGCTCTAATAAATGTCCAAATGGAATTCTTAGTTCAGCAGTTTTTCTAGGTGTCTGAATAAGATCCTTAGTTTCAATTTCATCTACTTTGTTAATTCTTTTTTCAGCCTCTAATGCATATTTTGCATCTTGTTCTATTCCAATAAAAGATCTACGAAGTTTTTTTGCTACAGCTCCAGTAGTTCCAGTCCCAAAGAATGGATCTAAAACTATATCACCAATATTGCTACTTGACATTATAACTCTATTTAAAAGATTTTCGGGCTTTTGGGTTGGATGTATTTTTTTACCATCTTTGTTCTTTAACCTTTCATCACCAGTACAAATTGGAAGAGACCAATCTGAACGCATTTGAAGATCACCATTTAATGATTTCATAGCTTCGTAATTAAATGTATATTTTGATGACTTTGTTTTTGACGCCCAAATAAGTGTCTCATGCGCGTTAGTAAACCTTCGACCACGAAAATTTGGCATTGGATTAACTTTTCTCCAAACCACATCATTTAATAACCAAAATCCTAAATCTTGTAAAATATAACCTAATCTAAAAATATTATGATAAGAGCCAATTACCCAAATACTTCCATTTGCCTTTAAAATTCGTCTCGCAGAACTCATCCATTGCTTTGTATAATTATCGTAGTCTGAAATTGATTTAAATTTATCCCAACTTTCTTTAACACCGTCAACTTTAGTTTGATCAGGTCTTTCAAGATCTCCATTCAATTGAAGGTTATATGGGGGGTCTGCAAAAATTAAATCAACACTTTCTGGTGGCAATTCATTCATTTTCTCAATGCAGTCACCTACAACAACCCTATTTAAATAACTATTTAATAACATCATTAATCTTTTATCAGTTGAATGTCTTGTTTATATACTGTGGATAAAATGATAATTATTTAATAAAGTCAATTACTTAGTGAAAATAATTTACCTTGCACAATATGTGTATTTTTATTAGTTTATTTTACTATATATTGTAGCAATAGGTTTAAATGATTTTCTATGTAAATCTAAAATACCATTTTTTAAAATAGCATTTTTATGATTATTAGTTCCATATCCAAAATGACTATCAAAAAAGTAGGACGGGTGTTTTCTTGACAATTGCCTCATTATAGTATCTCTCGTTTCCTTGGAAATAATACTTGCTAAAGCAATGGTTTTACTAAGACTATCACCCTTAACTAGAGCTTCAAGTGAGAAGTTATATAAATTTAATTTTTTGAATTGTAAAAAAATATCTAAATTTTCGAAATCTGGTTTAAATTTACCATCTATATAAATACAAAAATTTTTTTTGTTATACATTTTTGGGTCTTTATTTAGTTCATGAGTAAGCGAAAAGATAGATCTCTTCATAGCAATAGCGTTTGCAAATGAAAGACCATACTTATCAATCTCATTTACACTTGCAACAGAGGAAGAATATTTTACGAAGTTTTCTAATGATAGTATTATTTCTCTTCGCTTTGACGATTTTAATTTTTTGCTATCATTAATTTCTGAGTGCAAAGATTTATATTTAGTAAACTCAAACCAACATGCAGTTGATACTAATGGACCAGCCCATGACCCCCTTCCAGCCTCATCAACTCCGATCATAATTATATCTTTCTTATATAGATCTCTTTCGATATCAAAACTTATCATTAATTTTTAGAACGAAAAATTTTATGCTCCTGTAGTCTAGGCATAATTTCTACAAAATTACATGGTTTATGTCTTATATCCAGTTGATATTTCAATATTTCATCCCAACCATCTTTACATGCGGAAGGGGAACCAGGTAAACAAAAAATATATTTACCACATGCAACTCCAGCAAGTGCTCGTGATTGTAATGCTGATGTACTAATTTTTTTATATGATAACCAACGAAACATTTCTCCAAAACCATCTATAGTTTTTTCAAAAAGGGTTTCCATTACTTCTGGTGTAATATCTCTTCCTGTAAGTCCAGTGCCACCTGTGGAAATTATAACATCTATATCTTTATTTTTAAGAAACTTTTTAAATAAATCAGAAATTTTATCAAAATCGTCTTTTACTATTTCCCTTAATGTTACTTTGTGCCCAAATTGTGTAATTCTATTAACTAAAGTATCACCAGACTTGTCGTTTTTTAATTCCCTTGTGTCCGAAATAGTCACAACCGCAATATTTATAGAAATAAAATTATTTTCAACCATTATTAATTTTAACTTCCTGTATTTTTGAAAAACACTTTTGAATCTATAGGTTTTCCAGACGCTAATGAAAGAAGTACTGTGTTATCTTGATTAAATCTGGTCTTGTATATCCATAAATTTGTAAGCACCAGCTTTATATAGTTTCTAGTTTCTCTAGCAGGCAAACTTTCTAACATCAATAGAGTGTCTTTATATTTATAATTTTTATCTTTCGTCCATTTTTTAAAATTTCCAGGACCAGCGTTATAGCTTGCCAACACCCACATTAAATCATTGTTTACGATAGGTAAACTAAATAGAAATTTTATATATTTAGAACCAATCGAAACATTATGAGGGGGATTATAAAGTAAGTGGTTTTTACTTCTTCTAAGTCTATATTCTCTATTTTTCATTATAAATGCTGCTGTCGATGGAATTATTTGTAAGACGCCCATAGCCTTTGATGAGCTTCTAGCTCTTGGGTTAAAACCTGATTCTTGTCGGGCTATAGCATAAAGAAGTGCTCTATCTTTCAAATCAGATGTATCTATATTCCAAGATGGTATAGGATATAATCCTCCCAATAATATTTGATCATGGTCATTTCTTAAAATAGCAGCTAACCGAAAAGTCAATCCTGGCATGTTATTTTTTGACGTGAATGATAGTAACTGAGGATAGTCTTTTACATCAAATTTAGGAATAATTTTTCTAAACTCTCTTGCAGCTTTGTGGAATTCATTTACTTCTATTAATGCTAAGGCTCTAATACCACCCCTATGTTTAGCAATTTTGTTAAATAAATTCTGGCCATATTTGGGTAAATCAAAATTTGGCTTATACTTATACCCTAAAGAGGCCATTGCCAATGACCCATAAAAAGTTCTTTCTCTGGTAGCTGCTTTTTTCAAAAAATAATTTGCCTCTTTAGCATTGCCAATTAAATATGAAGTTCTAGCTGACCAATAACCACCACCTGCAATTATACCATCAGGACCATCCATTTCCGACAATTTATTAAAGAAATATTTTGACAATGCTATGTCTTTCTTTCTCCAAGAAGCTAAACCTCCTGCCCATAATGCAAGTGGATTCAATTTGTCTGACAAACTAATGGACAGTCTAGCTTGTCTTATAGATTTATAATCTTTACCAAAAATAAAAAGAGCATGCGAAAATTCTGCCCTTAACTGTGATAATTCATCATTAGTAAGATATTTTTTTACTTTATTGCTATTCAACAAATTTTCAGCGTAAGGTATATTTCTTTTATTAATAGCCCTTCTGAATTTTATTGATGTGGAATATGCATATTTTTTAAAATTAATATTATCTATAGGAAATTTTGGCTTCAATGGATTTGCCTTATACGTCCCATAACCATTTAAAAAACCTGGTGTTGGTTTTTTTGGACTTTTTAATTTACTTGGTTTTCTTTTTAGAGCTATTCTTGTTATTCTTGTTGCATCTGGATGATCATTATATTTATCAAGCCAATTTTTTAAATCTCTATATGAACTTCTCCAACCTGTAGGATGTAAATATCTGTCAGCATATACATTGCCTAAAAGTATTTTATTTTCAATTTTCTTAATTAAACTATCAACTTTTTTCCATTCCGATGAATTTTTATTTTTTATTGGACGGCTCTGTAGTTCAAATATTTGCTTGTAGATTTTGTTATCTTCCTGAGAAAGAATTTTTTTGACATTTTCTACTTTTGCAAATGTTTCATAATTATAAATCAATATATTCAAAAAAAAGAATACAAAAATAAAATTTTTGTTTTTTATTTTAATCATATCTTCATAAAATTTCTTTGATTTTGTCTTTTAGTAGTTTCACATCTTCCCAAGCATATTTTTTTAAATCTGGTCTTGTAAGTAAATGTGAAATGTTCAGAGTGGGAAGAACAAATAATTCGCTTTTTAACACATCATTTTTATATATTGTTTCTGATTTAAGTAATTGCCATTTTCCCCTTACTTTTAAAATACTTTCATCCTGCCCAAGAATTTGTTTAGTGGGAACTTCTCCTAGACAGACAATGATTTTAGGTTTAATTAAACTTATCAAATTAAAAATAAAGGGTCTACAGATTTTTAATTCTTCTTCGGTTGGATATCTATTACCTGGAGGCCTCCAAGGAATGCTTTTTATTAAAAATATTTCATCTCTTTCTATTTCTATAGCACTTAACATATTATCAAAAAGTGCTCCTTTTTGAGACACAAAAGGAATTCCTGTTTTATCTTCCTCTATATCTGGAGTTCCATCAACTATAAGAATTTTAGAATTAATATTACCAGAAAATTTCACAAAATTAGATGATGTTTTTTTTAAGTTAAAACCATCAATATTTTTAAACGAATATTCTAATTCATTGATTTGTTTTTCTTTATTCTCAATATTAGAACTGTCTTTGTTTATTATATCGATTTGTTTATTATTTTTTAACAATTCAATGTTTTTATTAAATTTTGATTTAGGAACGAATATTTCAATTCCAATTTGTTCATAAAAGCTTAAAATACTTTCGATAAGTTTGTTGCTTCTAGTTTCTAATTGTTTCAATTTAGAATTTCCTATAAATTTTTATGATATAACAACAATATGTATTTTGGTAATTTTTATGATCAAAGCGATAATAATTTTTTTTATAATAGTTAACATTTCAAATTGTAACATAAATAATAAAATTTTAAATCATTCTCATAATCATTTTAACAAAAATATCCCTACTTCAAGTAGTGCCAACTATCTTATGGCAAATTACTCTATAACAAAAGGAGATGCTTATACAGCAAGTGAAATTCTTAATAAAGAAGTTCAAAATCCCCAGCTTTTAGAAATTAAGTTTTTTTCTAATTTAGTTAGTGGAAAATTTAAAACTGCAGGTGAAGTTTCCAAAATCCTGAAAATTAATGATAAATCAAATCACTTATACGACTTACCTCAATACATCTTAAAAATTAAAAATAATAATATCAAAGAAAG
>QBXO01000026.1 GCA_003284565.1 SAR116 cluster bacterium AG-321-K23 | reverse complement strand
CTTTAGGTGGTAGAGCTCAGGTTTTTAAAAAAAATGGTTTCAAACATGATGCTGGACCTACGGTAATAACAGCACCTTTTTTATTTGATGAACTTTTCGAACTATTTAATGAGAAAAGAGAAGAATATATTGAGTTTAAACCTTTAGAACCTTGGTACAGGTTTCATTTTCATGATGGTCAAACTTTTGATTATTCGGCAAGTATAAAAAAAACTAAAACGGAAATGAAAAAGTTTTCAATCGAAGATTCAAATAATTATGATAAATTGTTAGAAGCTTCAAAAGCTATTTTTGACATAGGTTTTACAAAATTATCAGATAAACCTTTTACCTCATTTTTTTATATGATTAAACAAATACCTGCTTTAATAAAGTTAAAAAGCTATTTAACAGTTGCTCAACTAGTAAATAAATACATTAAAAATCCAAATTTGAGAGCTGCTTTTTCCATACATCCATTATTGGTAGGAGGAAATCCATTTTCTACTACTTCCATCTACGCTTTAATTCACTTTTTAGAAAGAAATTGGGGAGTTTATTTTAGTATGGGTGGTACAGGAAAACTTGTTGAAGAGTTAACAAAATTATTAGAACGTACTGGTGTTGAAATTAAATATAACTTAGATATAAAAAATGCTTTTGAAACAAATGGTAAAATTGAAAAAATAGAATGCATGAATGGCAACGCATTTTATGCTGATAATTTTATTTTTAACGGAGATCCACCAACTTTCTATAATGAAATTTTGAAATCAAAAAATAAAAGAAGAAAAAAGTTTTTACCAGAAAGATTTACAAGTTATTCTTTTGGGATGTTTGTTTTGTTCTTCGGGACAAAAAAGAAATATTCAAATATTGCTCACCATTCAATTTGGCTTAGTAAACGTTTTAAAAGTTTGTTAACTGATATATTTGATAATAAAATTTTAAGTGAAGATTTCTCATTGTATATTCACAGACCAACAGCCACTGATAAATCTTTTGCTCCTAAGGGCTGTGATAGCTTTTATGTTCTTTGTCCAGTACCAAACTTACAAGGAAATATTAATTGGGCAATTGAAGGTGACAAACTAAAAGAAAGAATTGTAGAGGCTCTAGACATTACAATTTTACCACGATTAAAAAATAATATTTGCGATGAATTTTATATGACACCTGTTGATTTTAAAAATGATTACCGCTCAACTCATGGTGCAGGTTTTTCAATAGCACCAAATTTTTCTCAATCTGCGTGGTTTAGGTATCACAACAAAGACCCTCATATTGATAATTTATATTTTTCTGCAGCTGGAGCTCATCCTGGTGCGGGTATTCCTGGAGTTTTGTCATCTGCCAAAGTTGTTGAAAATCTTATTAAATAAAGAGTGAATTTATGGATTATTATATCGACAATGCTAAGTCAGTTTTGAAAAAAAATGGTAGAAGTTTTCACTGGGCTGGAAAGTTCTTGCCTACAGAATGTATAAATAGGGCTGCTGAGTTATATACTTTTTGTAGAATCTTGGATGACATAGCAGATAATGGAGAAATAAATTCCTTAAAACATCTAAGAAATATTAGATCTAGTGTCAAAAAAAAAACATTTAAAGACTTAGAAAATATTTATTCTATTAAATATCCTAAATTTTTAAATTCATCCTCTAAAAAAGTAGTTATAGACCTAATCGACGGACTTATTTTAGATCAAAGGGCTATTTTGTTTAAAAAAGAAGAAGAGTTGATTAGATATTCTTATCATGTTGCTGGAACAGTTGGAATAATGATGTGTGATGCTTTGAAATGTAACAATAGTCTTGCTAAATCATTTGCTATCGATCTTGGAATAGCTATGCAGCTTACAAATATCGCAAGAGATGTTTTAGAAGATGCTAAAATGGGAAGACGATATTTACCTGGTACCTGGGTACAGAATATTTCACCTAAAGAAATAGTCTTAGCAGCTAAAACTAATGACTTAAAGAAAATAAAAATTATCTCAAAGGGTATTAAAAAACTATTAATTTTAGCTGAACAATATTATTTTAGTGGAGAAAAAGGCTTTATATTTTTACCCTTTAGTACAAGGATTTCAATTTCTATAGCATCAGGGGTTTACAGAGAAATAGGAGTGCAGTTAGAAAATGAAAATTACAATTGGCAAAATGGTAGACAAGTAACATCAATATATAAGAAAATAAAAATTTCACTTTTCAAAACTTTTAAAGAAATTTTTTATTTTAGACTCAATAAAAAGCATAATTCTAAACTACATATCTTTTTAGAAAATTTAGTCGATGATAAATAAGGAAATTAATATTATTGGGGACGGTTGTGCAGCATTATCATTAGCTCGATTAATTCGTAATTTACCTAATTACAAACTTAATTTATTCATAGGTTCTAAAAATAAAATTAATAAAGACCATTTTTGGGGCTTCTGGAAAGTTAAAATTAACAAAGAAGCTTACAATAACGCAAATCATGTATGGTCTAAATGGTCAATAAATACTGATAATTCTAAACATATACTTTCTTCAGTTAAGCATCCTTATTGTGTAATAAAAAGACAAAAATGGTTAAATGTATGCAGAAATCAACTTGAAAGTAAAAAAATAACAGTTTTTGAAAATGATGTATTTGAAAAAAATAATAAATTAGTTTTTGAGAATAAGAAAATTAAAGGTGATTTAATATTTGATAGTAGGCCACCAAAATTATCAAATAATGTTTTATTACAACATTTTGAAGGATTCGTAGTTACTTCAAAAAAAGATGTCTTTGATGAAAAATTAGTAATATTAATGGACTTTAGATGCGACCAGTCAAGAGGTATGCATTTTATTTATCTGTTACCATTCAGCAAAAGAAAAGCATTAGTTGAATCTACAATGTTTTCAAAAACAGTTGAGAATAAAGAATTTTATTCAACTGAAATTTCAAAATATTTAAAAAAATATTTTAACTTAACTGAATTCACTAAAAGCGATCACGAAAAAGGTATTATTCCTATGCATTATATATCTGATGTATCTAAAGACTCATATAATATTGGTACAAGAGGAGGAGCAGTAAGACCCTCTTCAGGATATGCCTTTACTTTTATTCAAAAACAAGCATTTCAAATAATGAGCCAAATAAATAACGGAAAAAAAATTAATACTAAAATTCACAAAAAAAATTGATTTATTTTTAGATAAAATATTCATTAATGTAATAACTGAAAATCCTTTACTAGGCCCCAAATTATTTTCAAGTTTAGCCAGAATTCTAAATGGTGACGAAATGGCTAAGTTTATGTCTGGATATGCTTCACTATTAACAACTTGCAAAATAATTATTTCAATGCCTAAAATACCATTCATCAAATCATTTTTTTATGTCGTGTATCATAAATGACTCATTTTACACTAGATTGGTTAGATTATATCTCAATATTTTTTATTATTTTTATGGGTGTCCCACATGGAGCTCTTGATGGAGCTATCTCTGTTACATTAGGTTTTACAAAAAGTTTTCATTTACAAGTACGATTTATAATTACTTATTTATTAATTGCTATTTTGGTTGTTGTTCTGTGGTACTTTTTACCTGTTTTTTCTCTCATATTATTTTTATTGGTAAGTATTTTCCATTTTGGTTGTGGTGACTTAAATTGGAAAAATAATAATTTATATTACATCAGTGGATATGCTCACGGCGGATTAATTGTGTTGGGCATAATTTTTTTTAATAAAAGTGATGTTGATCATCTTTTTTCTATTTTATCTGGAAATCAATTGTATTTATTGTGGCAATTTCTTAATGTAGCTCTTGTAATTTGGTTGTTATCATTAATTTACCTATTATTTAATTATAAGAAAATAAATTTTTCTAAAAATTATATTAAATTGTTAACATTAATGGTTTTGGTAATAGCACTTCTTCCTCCTTTGCCAGCATTTGCAATATATTTTTGTTCTATTCACAGTACTCACCATATTAAAAGAATTATACCAACTTTATTGAGCTTCATGGAAAAGAAAAAAATACTATATTTAATGATTATTTTTTCAGTATTAAGCTGGTTAGGTGGTGGATTTGCATACTACATCTTATTGAATTTAAACTCATACACAGATACAATTATAAAAGTAACTTTTATTGGTCTAGCTGCTTTAACTTTTCCACATATGATTTTAGTAGATGGTGTATTTAGGTTAAAATATAAAATTTAAAATTTCTGTTTAAGTAACTATATGATTTCCTAGAGATGATAATGTTAATATTAGGCCTAGGAGGACATTAGATTTGAAAATTTGAAGTGGATTATTTTGTTCAATATTTTTTAATTTTATTACTTGACGTACAAGATGCAAACCACAAATTGATACTCCAATATACCAGAAAATACTATTTTTTAAAAAATATCCACTAATAATTAATAAAATAAACATTAAACTATATGCACTTCCAACAAAAAGAGTTAAAAAGTTTTTGGCTGAAACAGCAGAATTTTTAATACCAAAAATTTCATCTTCATTTTTATCCTGACACCCATAAATTGTGTCATATCCAATAATCCATAAGACAGTTGCCAAATACATAATAAGTATGCCCAAATTCCATTCTTCATTTGCAGAAGACCAAGCAGTTGGGACTGCCCAACTAAATGTCAATCCTAAGATAACTTGTGGCCATTTTGTAAATCTTTTAGCTAATGGATAAAATATAACTAGAGGTATCGCTGAGATAGCTACAAACCAAGTCTTAATATTTAATTGGTATAAACAGATAAAACCAATTAATAACATCATAATTAAAAAACAGCATGCTTGTAAATTTGAAATTTCACCGCTGGCAAGAGGTCTTGTCTTTGTTCTAGAAATTTTTTTATCAATATCTTTGTCCCACATATCATTGATAGTGCAGCCAGCAGCTCTCATAACAATTGCACCTAATAAAAAAATAAACATAAGTAATATACAATTTTTAAGGTTTAAATTTGTTAGAGGAAGTACCCACCAAGCAGGAAGGACAAGAAGCCAAAAACCTACAGGCCTATCAAACCTGCCTAATCTTATCCATTTAATTAAGTTTTGGGGTAGTATATTCCACCAACCATTATCTAGCATGTCAGAATTATTTTGTTTAGGTATGTTCATAAATAATGCAATATCATTATAACATGATGTAATCAATGAGTAGTGAAACTAAACTTGAGGTATACGGTTTTCTATAATGTTAGATCTATCTTATAAAGCTAAAATCAGACTTTATTTTCCAGGAAAATTATCTTTAAAAAATCCAGTTAAACTTGAAAATAAACAAGTTCACTATCTCATAAATGTAATGCGGAAAAAGGAAGATGACATATTATTGATATTTAATAGTGTTGATGGCGAATATCTAGCTAAAATCTCTCAAATATATAAAAAATATATTGCTTTAACTATAGTAAAAAAAATAAGAGATGCAGAAGCAGAGATTGATCTGTGGTTATTATTTGCACCGGTTAAGAAAGGTCCAACAGAATATGTTATACAAAAGGCAACAGAATTAGGAGTTTCTAAGATTTTCCCTGTTATTACAGATCGAACTATTACAAAACAAATCAATTTAAAAAGAATGCAAGATATTGCTATTGAGGCATCAGAACAATGTGAACGTTTAACTATACCAGAAATATTTGATTTAAAAAAAATAAAAGATGTCATTGAAAGTTGGGATAAAAAAAGAATTATCCTTTATGGAGATGAGACAATAAGAAAACAAGATGAAATTAAATTTGATTTTCAAAACCTTCATTCTAAATCCCTAGGCGCTATCCTAATTGGTCCCGAAGGTGGTTTTAATAATGATGAAATAAATTATCTCAGAAAAAAAACTTTTATTAAACCAATTGATTTAGGGCCAAGAATTTTAAAATCTGATACAGCCGTAATTACAACTCTAGTTTTATGGCACTGTTTAAACGGTAATATGAAAAAATATACGCAATTTAATAATTAAGTATCAATGTGTCTAAGGAAATATTATAGTAAAACTTAACTAATTTTTTTTAAAATTTTACCATATGAGACCAAAATGCAAAGGTTAGAAAAAGAACAGCTTATAAATTGGTTTAAAGCAGGTGAAAAACCTAGAGAATCCTGGAAAATAGGTACAGAACATGAAAAATTCGTTTTTCATTTAGATAATTTAGAAAGAGTTGGCTATTTTGGTAAATCAGGAATAAGTGAATTATTAAACAACCTTGCAAAAGAGAATAATTGGGAAAAAGTATTAGAAAATAATAACATAATCGGTCTCAAAGATGAAACAGGTGCTTCAATTTCTCTCGAGCCAGGAGGGCAATTAGAATTATCTGGATCTCCTTTAGAAAATTTACATCAAACATGTAAAGAAACAGGCAAACATTTGCAAATAATGAAAAAAGCTATCAATAAACTAGGCTTATCAATGATAGGATTAGGATATGATCCTAAATGGTCCCGTAAAAAACAAAAATGGATGCCCAAGGGACGCTATGAAATAATGCAAAAATTTATGCCTAAAGTAGGCGAACTTGGATTAGATATGATGCTCAGAACATGTACTATACAAGTAAATCTTGATTATTTGAACGAAAAAGATATGGTACAAAAATTTCAAACATCATTAGCTTTACAGTCAATTGCTACAGCTATTTTTGCTAATTCTCCATTTATTGAAGGTAAAGAAAGTGGATATTTATCTTCTAGAGCAATTGTTTGGACTGATACCGACCCAAATAGAACAGGCGTGCCAGAGATTGTATTTACTAAAAATTTTGGCTATGAAGCTTGGTTAGATTATGTTTTAAAAGTGCCAATGTATTTTGTTTATAGAGAAGGTAAATATATTGATGTATCAGGAAAATCTTTTTTAGATTTTATGGATGGTAAGTTGGAAGGTTTTGAAGGCCAATTTCCATCCATTCAAGATTGGGAAGACCATATAACAGTGCCGTTCCCTGAAGTAAGGCTAAAACAATATTTAGAAATGCGAGGAGCGGATGGAGGTCCTTGGAACATTATTTGTGCTTTGCCAGCCTTATGGGTCGGTTTATTGTATGATAATAAAGCTCAGTCAGAGGCTTATGATTTAGCAAAACCATTTATGAATACTTCTATACTCGAGGAAGGAAGAATTTCTGCTGCAAAATATGGTTTAAATGGTAAATTAGGTAGTAAAAATATTATTGATATTGCTGAAGAAATGATGAGGATATCTAGTTTAGGTCTTGAGAGACGCAATAAACTAGATCACAGAGGGATTGATGAAAGACAGTTTTTAGATCCACTTATGAATATTATCAGAAATAAAAAAACTGGCTCTGAAATTCTTTTAGAAAAGTTTAATGGAATGTGGAAAAAAAATATAGATAATGTATTTATCGAGAATGCTTTCTAACATTTTAATTAGTATCAGTACCTCCTACGGTAATACCACCCATCAATAAGGTTGGTTGTCCGACACCCACAGGAACTCCTTGACCCTCTTTGCCACAGGTGCCAATTCCATCATCCAATGACATATCATTTCCAATCAGAGAAATTTTAGACATTGCATCAGGACCGTTGCCGATTAAAGTTGCTCCTTTCAAAGGTTGTCTAACTTTTCCATTTTCAACGAGATAAGCTTCTGAAGCAGAAAAAACAAATTTTCCGTTAGTAATATCTACTTGACCACCACCAAAATTGACAGCATAAATACCTTTTTTAACCGAGCTTATAATTTCTTCTGGTTCAATTGTTCCATTATCCATATAAGTATTTGTCATTCTTGGCATAGGATAATGCGAATAAGACTGTCTTCTACCGTTTCCAGTTGGTTCCATTTTCATTAGTCTAGCATTCTGTCGGTCTTGCATATAATTTCTTAAAATTCCATTTTCAATTAAAATATTTTTAGAAGATTTTGTCCCTTCGTCATCTATTGTTATAGATCCTCTTCTATTTTCTATTGTACCGTCATCAATAACTGTAACCCCGGCAGCAGTAACTTTTTCTCCAATTTTTCCTGAGAATATTGAAGTACCCTTTCTATTAAAATCACCTTCCAATCCATGACCTACCGCCTCATGCAACATAACACCAGGCCATCCAGGCCCTAAAATTACTTGCATTTCTCCAGCAGGAGTTGGAATAGATTCTAAGTTAGTATTAGCAATTCTTAAAGCTTCCTTTACTTGACCTTTCCATCTATCCGAATTGATCCATTCTTCATATTTACCTCTTCCACCACATCCTGAACTTCCTGTTTCTCTTCTGCCATTTTTCTCAACTACCAAAGAAACATTTAATCTTATTAAAGGCCTAATATCTGCAGATCTTTCTCCGTCACCTCTTATAATTTGTATTGCTTGATAAGAAGCTGAAATTGATGCTGACACTTGAATGACATTCTTATCTATTGACCTTGCGTAGGAATCTAATTCTTGAAGCAAGCTTGTTTTTACTTTGAATGATGTTTTCTCTAATGGATTTATTGAAGTGTAAAGTGGTTTATTATTCCTATGTAATGGTCCAGGTGCCATAATACCTGAATAATTTTTTGATACTGATTTCACAGTTTCTGAAGCTTTTTTAAGAGAAGACTCAGTTATTTCACCTGAATGAGCAAACCCCCTAGCCTCACCCGCAATTGCTCTTAAACCAAATCCTTTAGTGCTATCGTAGGCAATATTTTTCATCCTACCATCATCAAATGAAAATGATTCTGATTTAGTAGATTCAAGATATAACTCTCCATCATCAGAATCTTGCAGAGTATCTGAAAGTAAAGATTGAACTCTATCAAGATCGAAGTCATTATCTTCAAAAAAAATTTTATCAGTAATTTCTAATGGGGATTTATATTGCATTTCATACCTATTTATTTAAAATTTATGATTTAAACATGGCATTATAGTTTAGTTTCTTCAAGACTGAAGGGTAAAAAATAAAAATTTTATGAATAAATCAAATTTTTACTAAAAAATTACAATTAATTTTGTTTTAGACCTAGCATTTTTCAAAAAAAAGTTTTAAGTAATACTTATAAATTATAATTTAAAATCATTTTAAAAACTTTTTTAAATATTTACTGCAAATGTTGTAATAACAACTACGCTTGAGGGGCAAAAATAATGAAAATTTCTTTCCAAAATATATCATATATTTGGAAAAAGTTGTTTGGCTATAAATTCAGGGGAATGTCAATTTTATTTATCTTATTTCCTAACATTTCCCAAGCTTCAGAGCCGAAACCATGGCAAATGGATCTTCAGGAACCCGCTGGTATAATTGCTACTAAGGCAACAGATCTTCACAACTTTCTTCTTGTAGTTATAACATTGATTTCAGTTTTTGTTCTTGGTTTGCTAGTTTATGTTTGTATTAAGTTTAGAGAAAAACCTAATGTAAAACCTTCTAAAACTTCACATCATACATTAATTGAGATTATATGGACAGTTGTTCCTGTTTTAATACTAGTGGTTATTGCTGTTCCTTCATTTAAACTTCTTTATCTTACAGAAGCTGACAAACCAGTTGATATGGTTGTTAAGGTATCTGGAGCTCAATGGTATTGGAATTATGAATACCCAGATGAGGAAGTTTCATTTGATTCATATATAATTGCTGAAGAAGATTTAAAAGATAATCAAAAAAGAATGTTAGATGTAGACAACCCTCTAGTTGTACCAGAAGGTACAAGAATTAAATTTCTTGTAACAGGTAATGATGTAATGCACTCCTTCTTTGTGCCATCTCTAGCATTACAAGTTTATTCTATAGCAGGAAGAGTTAATGAGATTTGGACAGAAATTCCAATGGGTAAGAAAAAATATTATGGTCAGTGTAATCAAATATGTGGGGTTAACCACGCATACATGCCAATTGTTATTCAAGCATTACCTAATGATGAATATAAAGAATGGTTAAAAGAAGCTAAAGTTAAATTTGCAAAAAATACATTAGAAGAAATTAATAAATACGCATTGTTAGAAAAAAAAGAAGTTAAGGAGATTAAATAATGGCTTCATTGTCTCAAAGCGCCACTTCTGGTTCTTCACATGATCATCATGGTGCTCCAACAGGCTTTGTAAAAAGGTGGTTATATTCAACCAACCACAAAGATATTGGTACAATGTACATAATCTTTGCCATAGTTGCAGCCTTCATTGGTGGAGCTATGTCGATTTACATGAGAATGGAATTAATGAATCCAGGTGTTCAATATATGGAAGATGGGCATGTTTGGAATGTTTTTACAACAGCTCATGGGTTGATAATGGTATTTTTTGTTGTTATGCCTGGGTTAATTGGTGGGTTTGGAAATTGGTTTGTTCCAATTATGATTGGCGCACCCGATATGGCGTTTCCCAGAATGAATAATATTTCCTTTTGGCTATTACCTCCAAGTTTTGTATTATTGTTATTGTCAGCTGTTGTAGATGGTGGTGCAGGTGTCGGATGGACAATCTATCCTCCATTGTCAAGTTCAGCTGGCTCTCCAGGAATGTCAATGGATTTAGCAATATTTTCATTACACCTTGCAGGAGCTTCATCAATTTTAGGTGCTGCAAATTTTATTACTACTGTTTTTAATATGAGAGCTCCTGGTATGACTATGCATAAAATGCCTTTATTTGTATGGTCAATGTTGGTAACGGCTTTTTTACTACTATTAGCTGTACCTGTGTTGGCAGGTGCTATAACTATGTTATTAACAGATAGAAATTTTGGAACCAGTTTTTTTATTCCTGAGGGTGGTGGTGATCCAATTCTATTTTTACACTTATTCTGGTTTTTTGGACATCCTGAAGTTTACATAATGATTTTGCCTGCTTTTGGAATAGTCAGCCAAATTGTATCCACGTTTTCAAGAAAACCAGTTTTTGGTTATTTGGGAATGGCATATGCCATGGTCTCTATTGGGGTAATTGGCTTTGTTGTTTGGGCACATCACATGTATACAGTTGGTCTTTCGGTTGACACTCGTGCTTACTTTACGGCCGCTACTATGGTTATTGCAGTTCCAACTGGTATTAAAATTTTTTCCTGGATTGCAACGATGTGGGGCGGTTCGATATTTTTTAAAATTCCTATGTATTGGGCAATAGGTTTTATTTTTTTATTCACGGTAGGAGGAGTAACTGGCGTTGTGCTTGCTAATGCAGGTTTAGACGTTGTATTACACAATACATACTATGTAATTGCACATTTCCATTATGTTTTGTCACTTGGTGCTGTTTTTGGTCTTTTTGCAGGTTTTTACTACTGGTTTTCGAAAATGACCGGATATGAATATAGCGAGAGTTTGGCAAAATTACATTTTTGGGTAACTTTTATTGGAGTTAATTTAACCTTTTTTCCCATGCATTTCTTAGGTCTTGCTGGGATGCCAAGACGATACATTGATTATCCTGACGCTTTTGCTGGTTGGAATATGGTCGCATCGATAGGATCTTATATAGGTGCACTTGGAGCAATTATATTTTTAGTTGTAATTGTTGAAGCTTTTGTAAAAAAGCGTAAAACCTCTAACAATCCTTGGGGAGCAGAAGACAATACATTAGAGTGGTCAGTTTCTTCACCTCCTGCTTTTCATACTTTTGAAACCATTCCAAAGGTTAGATAGTTCATTTTTAGGATAGTTCCATTGAATACAAAAACTTTTACAAACGAGTTAAACACTGGCATTAAGTTTGGTAACTCACCAATTGATTATTTTATATTAATGAAACCGAGAGTTATGTCACTAGTAGTATTTACTGCTTTCGTTGGCTATTTTGTGGGCTTATCTGAGAATCTTGATCCCTTGAATCCCATTCTTGCAACTATTGGTATATTTGCTATTGCAGTAGGTGCTGGTGCATCTGGTGTATTAAATCAATGGTATGAAAGAGATATCGACAGTATTATGGAAAGGACAAAGAATAGACCGATACCATCAAAAAAAATTGATCCATCAGAGGCATTTACATTTGGTATCATATTATCTTTTATCTCAATCATAATACTAGGACTAGCTGTCAACTGGTTTTCTTCACTATTACTGGCTTTTACAATCATTTTTTATGCTGTTATATATACTGTACTATTAAAAAGATATACAATACAAAATATTGTCATAGGAGGTGCGTCTGGAGCTTTG
This sequence comes from SAR116 cluster bacterium AG-321-K23, assembly GCA_003284565.1. GTDB lineage: Bacteria > Pseudomonadota > Alphaproteobacteria > Puniceispirillales > Marisalimonadaceae > Marisalimonas. Next base: position 5,593 of record QBXO01000026.1, on the reverse strand, counting down.
CCACCAGTCATAGGTTATTCTTTGATTGATGGAAACATCTCTGTAGAATCGCTGCTTCTTTTTGGGATTATTTTTTTATGGACTCCACCACACTTCTGGGCTTTGGCACTCTTGAGACAAAATGAATACAGATTAGCAAATATACCTATGTTACCAGTTGTTCATGGCGATAAAACAACAAGAAAATATATATTATATTATGTGTTATCATTAATACCATTTTCGATGTTACCATTCGCATTAGGTTATTCATCATTGATTTATATTTGTACCTCTGTAATTCTAGGCCTTGAACTTTTAAGACGAACACACGCGTTAATAAAAGTTAAAAATAACTCAGAAAATAAGTTGTTTTTATTTTCAATCACTTACTTATTTTTGTTGTTTTTAAGTATATGTTTAGATAAATTTTTTCAAAATTTTTAGAAGTATTCATGTGAAGCAAAAAAATCCAAAAAATATTGAAGATTTTTATCAAAGTAAGAAATCAAAGAATATAGCAATGCTTCTAATTATAATAGGTTTAGCTGTTCTATTTTTTTTAATAACAATTCTACGAATGAATGTGGTAGATTAATATGACTCAAACAAATAGTGAAGTTATAAAAAATAATAAATTATTAGGGAAAATCATAGTTTTTGTTTTCTTAATGATTGGTTTGTCGTATGCATCTGTTCCTCTTTATGATCTTTTCTGCAGAGTTACCGGTTATGGTGGAACTACACAAAAGGCCTCACTCGCACCAGGTTCACAAGGTAATTATAAAAATATCCAGATTCGATTCGACGCTAATGTTAACAATAACTTAAATTGGGAGTTTTTGGCCCCTAAAGATGAAATTTTAGTTCAACCGGGTGTTGAGAAAATTATTTATTACACTGCCAAAAATTTATCAGATAAAACAATCGTGGGAACAGCTACCTATAATGTGTCACCTCCCAAGGCAGGATCAGTGTTTATGAAGATTGACTGTTTTTGTTTTATAGAGCAGGCCCTTAAGCCAGGTGAAGAAGTAAGAATGCCTGTTGTGTTTTATATAGATCCTATTATAGACAGTGACGAGAATTTAACAAATCTTAATGAAATTACTCTATCTTATACTTTCTTTAAAAAATATGAAAAAGAAGTGCTCAAAAAAAAAGCAATGTAAAGTCAACTAATCTTTTGTAGTATGAAAAATAAATGTTAAAATTATCTTATGGTTACGTATCGGAGTAAAATATGAGTGGTGAGCAAAAACATCAATACCATTTAGTTGAGCCCAGTCCATGGCCTGCTCTTGGTGCAGCTGCTGGCTTTACGTTAGTTTTAGGTCTGACCTTATTTATGCATGAATATCCATACAGTTTTTATGTAATGATTGCAGGAGCTTTAATGGTTCTCCTCACGATGTTTTTATGGTGGAGAGATGTTGTAAGGGAAGCAGAGTATCAGGGTCATCACACACCAATTGTTCAAATTGGCATGAGATATGGTATGATTTTTTTCATTTGTTCTGAAGTTATGTTTTTTGTTGCATTTTTTTGGGCTTTCTTTGATTCTAGTTTATATCCTGACACTGGTGTATGGCCTCCAGAGGGTATAGTAACTTTTGATCCATTTGATTTACCACTTATAAATACTTTAATATTATTATTATCTGGCTGTACAGTAACTTGGTCTCATCATGCTCTTCAACATAATAATAGAAAGGATTTTATAACTGGACTAATTTTAACGATCATGCTTGGTGCGCTTTTTACAGCTCTTCAGGCTTATGAATATGATCATGCTGCATTTTCCTTTACAGATGGAATTTATGCATCAACTTTTTACATGGCAACAGGTTTTCATGGGTTCCATGTTCTAGTTGGTACAATATTTTTAACGGTTTGTCTATTTAGAGGACTGAATGGACATTTTTCTCCTGACCATCATTTTGGTTTTGAAGCTGCCGCATGGTATTGGCATTTTGTTGACGTGGTTTGGTTGTTTTTATTTGTTTGTATATACTGGTGGGGCGGTTGATAAGTATATATAAATCTTATAAAAAATTAAGGTTCTTTTACTAATAATGAAAATACAATTTAGACCGATGCTATGGCCATCAATTTTTTCGATAGTAACTTTCATTATTTTATGTAGTTTTGGGACATGGCAGCTAAAGAGGCTTTACTGGAAGGAAGCATTAATAAAAAGGTACATAACAGAAAGCCAATCAAACCCTATATCTAATCCTTCTGAATTTTCAAAATCTAATATTAACGAATTTAAAGCGGTAGAAATATCAGGAGAGTTTCTTCATAACAATGAAATATATATTACCGGTAAAACATATGAAGGTAATGCAGGCTTTCATGTTGTAACACCATTTAAAATGGAAAATAACAAAATTGTTCTTATCAACAGAGGTTGGGTATCTGAAGGTTATAAAGACCCAAATAAAAGAAAATTTAGTCTTGCCAAAGGACAAGTGAAATTAAATGGAATTATACGATACCCGCAACAAAAGGGTTATTTTGTCCCTGAGAATGATGGTGAAAATGGATTTTGGTTTACAATAATACCAAATCAAATTTTTAACTTTATAAAAATAAATTCTAATTTTGTAATAAAAGATTATTACATTGATGCATTACGTCTAGGCAAAAAAATAACTCTTCCAATTGGAGTGGATGGAAAACCTAATTTAAGAAATCAACACTTATCATATGCAATAACATGGTATGGATTAGCGCTATCCCTTCTATTTGTGTACTTTTCATATCACGCATCATCTGGAAGATTAATATTTAAAAAGACCAAACTAAATGGATGATTATATTAAATATTCAAGTACAAGAGGAGGAGATAAATCTCTCTCATATGAAGAGGTTCTTTTAGCGGGCTTAGCAAGAGATGGTGGATTGTTTATGCCAGAAAAATGGCCAAATTTTAGTCATAGTGAATTAAAAAACATGAAAGGACTTAGTTATTCAAAATTAGCTTCTAAAATTTTAAAACCATTTATCCAACCTTTTCTTGGTGAAGACGATATTTTAGATATATGTAAAGCTACATATTCATCATTTGGTAACGATGTGGCTCCTTTGAAAGAGCTTAAAGAAAACACTTACATTCTTGAGCTTTTTCATGGTCCTACATTAGCATTTAAAGATTATGCTATGCAATTTCTGTCTAGAGTTTTTAATTTAGCCCTAGAAAAAAAAGGTAAAAGAGCTGTAATTTTAGGTGCAACTAGTGGTGACACAGGTTCTGCAGCCCTAGAGGCATTTAAGGGTATGGAAAATGTTGATATTTTTATACTTTTCCCACACAAAAGAGTATCAGAAGTTCAACAAAAACAAATGACTTGGATAAATGAAGAAGGAGCTCACGCCTTATCAGTGAAAACTGATTTTGACGGTTGCCAAGCACTTGTTAAAGATTGTTTTGAAGATTTAAATTTTAAAGACTGTACATCACTCTCAGCTATAAATTCAATTAATTGGGTAAGATTATTACCTCAGATAGTTTATTATTTCTATTCTGCACTTAGAGTAGGGTCTCCAGAAAAAGAAGTTGTTTTTTCAGTACCAACAGGAAATTTTGGTAATATTTTAGCAGGATGGATTGCAAAAAAAATGGGACTTCCCATAGCAAGATTGATATGTGGTTCAAATCAAAATGATATACTCACTAGATTTTTTGAAAATGGTTTAATGAAAAGAAAAAATGTGTCTCCTTCTTATAGTCCGAGTATGGATATTCAAGTTTCTAGTAATTTTGAAAGGCTTTTATTTGAAATAAACGAAAGAGATCCAAACTCAGTAAAAAAGCAAATGCATGATTTTAAAGTCAAAGGATCCTTTGAAATTGACCAAGACCAACTTAAAAAAATAAATAAATTATTTTCTGCTTTTATGATTAGTGATATTGATACCCTTAACATAATTAAAAAGACGTTTAGCGATCATAAATATATGCTTGATCCTCATAGTGCTATTGGTTACGGAGCTGTACAAAAAGCTATTGAACAAAAGATTATTTCAAATCATTGTCCAATAATTTCTCTTGCTTGTGCTCACCCTGCAAAATTTCCACAAGTTATAAAAAAAAGTATTGGTATTTTACCTGAGTTTCCTATTGATCTAGCTCATATCATGAACCAAAAAGAAAATTTTAAAATAATTCAGCCTGATTTAAAAGATCTTCAAGAATATATCACAAAAAGGATAAGAAAGTAATGAGTGTAGAATTTAAAATTCTTGATAATGGTATGACAATTATTAATGACCAAATGGATTGTGAAAGTGCTTCAATTGGGGTTTGGATTGGTGCAGGAAGTTCAAACGAAAAAAAAGATGAATGCGGCATTGCCCATATGTTAGAACATATGGCTTTTAAAGGAACCAAAAACAGAAATGCAGAAAGAATAGCACGTGAAATTGAAGATGTTGGGGGTGATATTAACGCATACACTAGTAAAGAGGTAACGGCTTATTATCTTAAGGTTTTGAAGGAAAATACTGAGTTAGGGGTTGAGATATTATCTGATATCATAAAGAATTCAACTTTCCCAAAAGAAGAAATTGAAAGAGAAAGAGGTGTCATAATTTCTGAGATAGGGCAATCTTATGACTCTGCAGACGATAGAGTATTTGAAAATTTTACAAAAACTGCATTTAAAAATCAACCAATGGGAAGGCCTATTCTTGGAACTAAAGAAACCGTAAGTAGTTTTCAAAAATCTAATTTTAAATACTTTTTAAATTCAAATTATACTCCAGAAAATATGGTTGTCTCTATGTCCGGAAATCTAAATAAAGATAAATTTTATAAAATTGTGGAAGAAAAATTTTCAGATATTAAAAATGATAATAAACCCAAAAAGGTAAATTCAGAATGGACTACAGGTTTTATTGCTGAAGACAGAGACTTAGAGCAAACACAATTAGTATTTGGAGTAGAAGGCCTAAAAAACATAGATATTAATCGTTTTTCTCTTCGGGCTTTATCAATTATACTCGGTGGTGGAATGTCTTCAAGATTGTTTCAAGAGATAAGAGAAAAGAAGGGGTTATGTTATTCCATTTTTAGTTTCACTCAGATGCAAAACTCTTCTGGAGTATTAGGTTTTTATGCTGGAACATCGCCTAGAGATGTTGATTATTTACTAGAATCAAGTTTAACAGAGGTGAAAAAAATTAAAAAATTTATATCTCCTGAAGAACTTAATAGAGCAAAAGCACAGATGAAATCTAGTTTTATAATGGGTCATGAAAGTAATAGTTCAAGGTCAGAATATTTTGCAAAAAACATGATTAATTTTGGAAAAATAATTGGAGCTGATGAAATTATAGAAAGTATAGAAAAAATATCTATAAATTCCATTTATGATTTATGTGATAAGTTGTTAACTTCTGCAAATCCAGTTTTGTCTGTAATAGGCCCAGATGCTAATTCTTTAAAAAAATTAGACATTTCAAAAATACTAAATTAATACAGTTAAGCACTTCCTGAATATGACACCAATTTACTTGGATCTATACCCATATCTTTAAGACATTTTTTCCATAATGAAAATTCTAAATGATTATGAAATATTAAATCTTTATCTGAGTTGGTTATAAT
>QBXO01000025.1 GCA_003284565.1 SAR116 cluster bacterium AG-321-K23 | reverse complement strand
CATGCACAAGCGGTTGCTGCTGCATCAAAAATCACAGGTCGCCAAGCAACAATTGTAATGCCAGAAGATTCTCCAAAAGCCAAACTTAATGGAACTGCTTTTTGGGGTGCTACTATTATAAAATATGACAGAAATAAAGAAAACAGAGAAGAAATTGGAAAAAAAATAGCAAAAGAATTAAATGCTACGATTATCCCTCCATTTGATGATGAAAAAGTTATAATTGGACAAGGAACTGCTGGCATAGAATGTATAGAACAATTAAATGAAATCAACGTTATACCTGACATTGTTTTATGTTGTTGTGGTGGTGGTGGCCTTATTGCTGGTATAAGTACAGCAATAAAAGAAAAGTTCAAAAATGCAAAAATATACTCTGTTGAACCTGAGAATTTTGATGACACAAAAAAATCGCTTAGAGAAAATTCTATAATTTCTAATTCTATGAAACATGTTTCTATTTGCGATGCTCTTTTAGCTGAAAAACCAGGAAATATTACATTTGAAATTAACAGATTGAATCTAACCTCTGGGATATCAGTTACAGACAAAGAAACCTTAATGGCAATGAACACAGCGTTTAAACATCTTAAGATTGTTTTAGAGCCAGGTGGCGCAGTTGCTCTAGCAGCAGCTATTTTTAGAAAGATCGATATTACAAATAAGAATGTTCTAGTAATTGCATCCGGTGGTAATGTTGATAAAGATGTTTTTGAAAATTGCTTAGGCCAACAGGCAATTTGAATTATTCTGTTAAAAAATTAATTACGTTTTCTGTCCTAGGCCTTCTTCTTTCAACTGGTTCTTTTTCTTTGTCTCCAATATAAATAAAACCAGCTATTTTGTCAGTTTCAGGTTTTCCACCAACTTCCTTGATCATTCTTTCATTATAAGAATACCACTCTGTTAACCATTGAGCAGCATAACCTAATGATTGGGCAGCTACAATAATATTTGAACATACAGCTCCAGTAGATAGTTCCATCTCCCATGATGGTATTTTAGGATGTGAAACAGGTTTAAATAATACAGCTATTACTGCACTAGCTCTTAAAAATCTATTTTTTTCAAAATCTATATCTTCTTCTGTTGCTTCAGGGTTATTTAAAATATATTCAGGTGCTAAAATTTCTTCACCTATTCTAGATCTTGCGTCGTCTTTTATAACTGTTATATACCAAGGATTTAAAGCACCATGATCTGGCACTCTGATACCACATGCTAAAATATCATTAAGATCACTTTCCTTTATATGACCAGCAATCATAGTTTTAGCTGTTGTAGACCTTCTAGTTTTAAGAAAATTTACTAAATAATTCATTCAATTAAACAAAAATAAGACTTTACATGTTAAACATAATATTACAAACGTAGTTATTAATGCCACATTTTTTTTTGATAAACAATGTATAATGATCCAACGATAGTAATAATAATAATTTTAGCTGTTCTAGCTGGAGGACTTGTAAAAGGTACTATTGGATTTGGGATGCCAATGGTTGCCCTACCAATCATAGCATTTGCAGTTCCAGTTACAACCGCGATGATACTTCTATGTGCACCAATTTTTTTAACAAATTATCTACAAATAAAGTTTAAACAAGGTGTTAGCAGTTACAGGTTCTTACCTATGTTTTTATTTCTTGTAATAGGATTAATTATTGGTGCACGTCTCATACTTGAAATAAATTTAAATACCATTACACAAATAATTTCCATTTTAATAATTTTTGCTGCTGTAGTTAATTGCTTTGGTTTTAAAATTAATAAAAATATTAATAAAAAAAGAGAAAAAATAATTACTTCTTTTATTGGTTTTGGGTCAGGTATTTTAGGTGGATTATCAACAGTTTATGGACCACCTATGTTAGCATATTTAGTAGCAGTTGATTTACCTAAGGAAAGCTTTGTTAGAACTGTTTCTACTATGTATTTTATTGGATCTTTTCCGCTATATGGATCATTGATATATTATGGTTTTGCATCAAAAGAAGATCTAATTATGAGCATTTTATTAATTATACCAGCTTATATATCACAACAAATTGGTACAAAAATTAGAGATAAAATCAATCAAAAACAATTTAGAAATTGTATTTTGGTAACTTTAGTTATTTTAGGTGTAATGCTTTTTGTAAAGACAATTTAAATGATTATCTTTTTAACATTGGAATTAATTTTAGGCTTATTGATACAAAAGGACCAATAAAAATTGCAAAAATTATAGTTCCTATTCCAAAAGTACCACCTAACAGCCAACCAAGAAATACTACAAAAAATTCTATACAACAACGAACTAGGCTAATTGGTTTACGATATTTTTTGGAAATACCAGTCATTAACCCGTCTCTGGTCCCAGGTCCGAGATTGGCAATTAAATAGATACCACTACCAAAACCAACTAATATTGTTCCCAAAAAAGACAAGAAAATAGGATCTATCAATTTATTTAAGCTACCAATAATCGGAATTATTCCACCCATCGTTAGAGCAATTATAATTATATTCATTATAGTACCAAGACCTGGTTTAAGTTTTAATGGCAACCAGAAGATTAAAACTATACAACTAACAATGAATGTTGATAAACCAACACCAATATTGATTTTTTTAGCAATCCCTTCAGCCAACACTGTCCATGGCGTAACACCATTTTGAGAAACTACTAAAATGCTTTCTCCGACACCAAATAAAAACAAACCAAAACAAAGTAATATAAATGTTACTACTTTTGGGAAGATAATATTTGGTTCAGAAGAACTCCACGAAGTTATGGGTACTGAACTAATTAGAAAAGCTTTAGAGGTAATATCAAGTATAGATTTTAAAAATTTCATAAACTTATCTAAACTTAATATTCGCCCTATTTAACTCCTTAATATTTGTGCAACCCATTAATTTCATATCCCTTTCAAGTTCATTTTTGTATAAACTTAAAGCTCGTTCGACCCCTTTTTGACCAGCTGATGCAAGTGCGTACAAGTACAATCTGCCTCCTGAACAAGCTTTAGCCCCAACTGACAAAGCTTTTAACATATGAGTACCTCTTTGAATTCCTCCCTCACATATAACATCAATTTTGTCACCTACGGCATCTACTATTTCAGCTAATTGATCAAATGGAGCTCTTGCACCATCTAATTGACGACCACCATGATTAGAAACCATAATCCCAGTACAGCCAATATCTACAGCTTTTTTTGCATCTTCAACACTCATTATTCCTTTTAGCGCAAAGTGACCTCCCCACTTTGAACATAAATTTTCAGCATCTTTCCAGTTCATAGATTGATCTAGCATTGTAGTAAAATATTTACCAATGGATGTTGCAGTATTAGTACCTTCACTTACATGATCCTGTAATTGAGGTAATTCAAACTTTGGTTTTGTTAAGTAATTAATTGCCCACATTGGCTTTGATGCAAAGCTAAATAGGCTAGATAATGTTAATCTTGGTGGAGATGTAAAACCAGTCCTTAGATCTCTTTCTCTATTACCACCAGTTATTGTGTCAACAGTGAGAGCTAACACATCAAACTTAGCAGCTTTTACTCTTTCGAGCATGCTGTTGTTAAGTCCTCTATCTTTATGAAAATAAAATTGAAACATCTTTGGAGTTTTAACTATAGATGAAATTTCTTCAACACTTACAGTACCTAATGAGGATACACCAAACATAGTTCCAAATTTTTGAGCAGCTTTTCCAACAGCCCTTTCTCCATCGTAATGAAATAATCTTTGTAATGCTGTTGGTGCGCAATAAAATGGTAAGTCCAATTTTTTTCCAAATATGGTAGTAGACAAATCGACATTTTCTACGCCTCTTAACACATTTGGAACTAAATCAGCATCATTATAAGCAGCAGTATTTCTATTATAGGTAACTTCATCATCAGCAGCACCGTCTATGTAATGAAAAATAGGAGAAGGAAGTCTTTTTTTAGCTAATTTTCTAAAATCTTGAAAATTATGACAGTCATTCAAATTCATTTAATATCCTTTACATAAATTTGGGTAATTAGTACTTTGGATAATTGAAACATATAATTTTTTAAAGTTTTGTCTATTAATTTTTTATTAGGAAAAAAAATGAACCAGATTAAAAGAGTTGAAATACATGAATTCACTCACACGGCCAAAAATTTAGGTCTATTAACTAACGCTAATACAATTGGGGCCGTTGGATATGCTAAAGGAAAGTCAATAAAATTGGATAAATATGCTGTAGTAATTGAAACTTCAGACGGATGCAGGGGAGAATATGTTACTCATTGGGGTGGTAATCAAGTTGCCTGTGCGCAGTCAAAAATGCTAGCTCCAAAATTGTTAGAATATAATGCTAGCGAAAGAGAAAAAATCTATGATGACTTTAAAAGAGAGCTGAGACAATTTGATCATATGGGTCATGGTCCTCTTGATATAGCATTATGGGATTGGGCAGGTAAAAAACTAAATTGCTCCATTGGAATGCTTCTAGGAAGTTATAGAAAAAAATTACCAGCTTATGCAAGTACATATCATGGAGATAGAAATGGAGGCCTTGATAGTAAAGAAGCTTTTAGTGACTTCGCACAACAATGTTATGAAATGGGTTATAAAGCTTTTAAAATTCATGGATGGCATGAAGGAAATGCAAAGGAAGAAGCAGAAAATGTACTACATGTAGCTTCAAAAGTAGGAGAAAAAATGACTTTAATGTTGGATCCTGCTTGTCAATTAAGAACATTTGCAGATGCACTTTATGTTGGTAGAGCCTGCGACGAGGCCAATTTTTTTTGGCTGGAAGATCCTTACAGAGATAGCGGTGTATCTGCTTTTTCACATAAAAGATTAAGAGAAATGATAAAAACTCCACTTTTGCAGACAGAACATGTTAGAGGAATTGAGACAAAATGCGATTTTCTTATTGCAGGAGGGACAGATTTTTTACGATCAGATCCAGAATATGATATGGGAATTACTGGAGCGATAAAAATTGCTCATTTAGGGGAAGCATTTGGAATTGATGTAGAAATACATGCATGTGGTCCTGCTCATCGTCATGTCATGGCAACTAGCAGAAACTCAAACTTTTACGAAGTTGCTCTAGTTGGACCTGATTGCCCCAACACAATGGCACCTGTTTATACTTGCGGATATTCAGACTTAATTGATTGTATTGATAAAGAGGGTTTTGTAAATGTTCCAGATGGAGTTGGATTAGGAGTTGAGTACGACTGGGACTTCATAAAAGCTAATACAACAAATGTAAGTGTTTTTGAGTAATAATATGCCTAATAATGAAATTTTACTTATTCTTGGAAATCAATTGTTTCCAATTGAGCATGTTCGAAAAACTAATGCCAAATATGTATTTATGGCTGAAGATCTTGGCCTTATTACAAATTATAAACATCATAAATTAAAAATTTTAATGTTTCTTTGGTCTATGAGGCAATACAGGGATAATTTAATAGAAAATGGTTATACTGTATTTTATCATTCTATTGAAGAAGATAGTTTTAACGAAAAATATGAGGAAAAATTATTTAAAGCAATTAAAGATCATAACATCGAAAAATTAAAATATTTTGAAATTGAAGATAATGATTTTGAAGATAGGATTGTTAAATTTGTAAATAAAGAAAAAATTAATTACGAAATTTTTCAAAGTCCGATGTTTCTCACTTCAAGAAATGAATTCTTTGAATTTGCTAAAGAACAAAAAAAACTAATTCGTATGGCTGGTTTTTATCAAAAAATGAGAACAAAAATGGATATTCTCATTGACGAAAATAATAAACCAATAGGAGGAAAGTGGTCGTTCGATGAAGATAATAGAAAAAAAATTCCTAAAAATACTTTAATACCAAAAATTCCTGATATAAAATTTAGTAAAAATATTAGTGATTTAAAATCAATTATTAATTTAAAATTTAAAGATCACCCAGGTTTAGTTGATAATTTATGGATGCCCACAAACAGAGAGGAGTCATTAAGCTGGTTAGACCAATTTTTTAAAGAAAAGTTTTTTAATTTTGGAAATTATGAAGATGCTGTAATCTCTGAAAACAACTTTCTATTCCACAGCGCAATAAGCCCAATACTCAATATGGGGCTTTTAACTCCAGACGAAATAATAAAAAAAGCACTAGATTTTGCAAATTTAAATTCGATTCCTATTAATTCGTTGGAGGGATTTATTCGTCAAATTATTGGATGGCGAGAATTTATAAGAGGAATATATCATTACAAAGGTAAAGTAGAACAGACTTCAAATTTTTGGAAACACGATCGAAAATTAACTGATGATTGGTATGCAGGGACAACTGGAATTGCACCTTTGGATGATGCAATAAAAGATTGTATAAATTACGGTTACACACATCACATACCGAGACTCATGATCATATGTAATATAATGAACCTCTCAAAAATAAATCCAAATGAAATATATAAATGGTTTATGGAAATGTTTGTTGACTCCTCAGACTGGGTAATGGTTCCTAACGTTTATGGAATGGGTACATTTGCAGACGGTGGAATATTTGCAACAAAACCTTATTCTTGTGGTTCAAACTATATTTTAAAAATGAGTAATTATAAAAAAGATGAGTGGTGCGACATCGTAGATGGTTTATATTGGATGTTTATGAATGACAATATTTCTTTTTTTAAAAGCAACCCAAGATTAGCAATTTTGGTTAAATCATTAGAAAGAATGAACGAGGATAGAAAAAAGATGATTTTTGGAAAAGCTAATGATTTCATTGAAAAAAAGACTTTAATTTAAAATTGTGAAAAAATAAAAATTAAGTTTTAAATTTTCTTGTTTCAAAATTTTCTTTATTGGCACCAAAAAACATAAGATATAATAATAGTGCTTCAGTTATATTTTTTAACCATTCTATTGGATATAATATACCGTAATTAATAATATCACCACCTAACATTATTAAAAAAAAATTTGTACAAAAATATATTAAGAAAAAATATTTTCCAATAGGTATAAAAAAATATATTAAAATTAAACTAATTAGTGAAAAAAAAGACATAAATATTGCAGCATATATTTCAAATTTACCCTCTAATAATACTGATGTGTAACCTGGATTTATGAAACGACTTATTCCATAATATTTTTCGAAATTAAAAAGATTTGGTATTAGACCTGTCAATATCACCGTAAAAACAAATAATAAAATAATTCTCCTAAAAAATATTTTATTAGCTTCGATTTTTTTATTAATCATTATCAAACCTTAATTAATTTTTACCAATCTAAAAACACGAGGTAAATAAATCGTTAAAAAAACTCCTCTTGAAATAAGAAATAAAAGAAAACAAGAATATAACCCTTTTAAATCTAAATTGCTTTCAAACCAGTACTCTAGAATAATATAAAAAATTAACGAAGAAAATATTGTACAATTCCGCATTTCTCTAGCTAAAGTTGCTCCAACAAATATTCCATCCAATTGAAAAGCTGACATAGCTATAAAAGGTGTAATAACAACTAATCCCCATAATCCAATTGTTAAATTTCTTAATGTAGTTATATCAGTAAAAATAAAGATCAAGTAAGAGTTAGATACATAGAGTACAATGCCAATAATTATCGATAAAAACAAAGCAAATTCGGTTGTAATTCTTATGGCTTTATAAATATTTTTTTTATTTTTAGAGCCTATAGAAACACCTATTGAGGATTCTGCAGAATGTGCAAATGCATCCAACGAGTATGATGATAGACTAAAAATTACTAATAAAATTTCAATTGCTGCTAACTCATCAACACCTAAAAGACCTGCTTTTTTGATTACGTAAGCTTGTACTGAAACCATCAATATTGTCCTTATAAATAAATCTTTGCTGATAGAAAATAATTTAAGAAAACTTGATATGTCTCTTAACTTTTTTAAAATAAAAATTTCAAAATTTAATTTTTTTAATGAATATAAAAAAACTATAATTGATGTAAAAAGACCGGAAAGTTGTGCCATCACACTACCTAGCGCGACACCATAAATTCCATAATCTAAAATAACTGCTAAATATAATGAAGAAATTACATTCACAACGTTGATAGTAATAAGTTGTATTAAAATAGGTCTTGTTTGCTGCATTCCAAAAAACCAACCTAAAAATACTACATTCAACAACCCAGCCGGTAATCCAATCATTCTTACAAAAAGATATTCTTTATATAATTTTTGTAGCTTTTCATCAGGAGTTAAAAAATAAACTGATAAATTAAACAAAAAATCTTTGGATAAGAGTAGAATTAATCCTATTGAAAATGCTATGGATAATGGCCTTAACAAACTCAGCAATACTTCATCGAAATCTTTAGAACCTAAATTTTGAGATACTATCCCAGTTGTACTCATCCTTAGAAAATTTAAGCCTGCATACATAAAGTTGAAAACTATACCACCAAGTGCTATTGCAGCTATATATGTACTATCAGGCATGTGACCCATAATTATCGTGTCAGTTAGACCTACCAATGGAATGGTAAAATTGGCAATTATCAAAGGCCAAGATAAAGACCAAATACTTTTTCTATTAATAATCATTTTAACTTAAGACCTAGGTAATTCTAAAATTTTCTAAACTTTAGATAAGCTTGTTCTGGATCCATGCCACCTAATATTGCTTTTCTCATGTTACTTTCAGTAGCCATAACTTCTTCAGTCTTATGTATAACTTCTTCTGCTACATTATGAGGTATTACCACTGCCCCATCCATATCAGCTATAATAAAATCTCCGGAACATATCGTGACAGTTCCTATAGTTATTGGCTGTCCAAGAGAATTATATCTCCATCTTTCAACGATATCAGCAGGAGTTGATAACCGGCAAAAAACTGGAAATTGAGCATCTATAATTTCTTCTACATCCCTACAATGTCCGTCCATTAAATAACCTTTAGTTCCTTTAACCATTAATGCTCGAGCAGATAATTCTCCCATAAGTGCAATTGAATGTGTATTTGGTTGGCAAACAATAACTTTGTCATTCGGAACCTTTGATAAAACTTGAGACCATAGAAGAAGAGATTCATGTCTCGAAAGTGTTTTGTCTACATGGCCAGATACTGTAAAAATTTCCCCAAATAGCTTTTGGCCTCTTTCTAGAGCCTGTATTTCGGGTGGTAGGACACAGTTTCCGTACCCCTTTTCTCTCAGCACATCGTGGATAGCACTAGCATAACATTTTGAAAGACGGCTTGTTAAATCAGTCATACCTTAACTCCAGTAAACATAGAAAATCTTATCATTAATTAATATTTAAAGTCGACACAATTGAAACATATAGCTTTATTAACAAAAATTTAATTTGTTTTTTTATCAATAATTTTCTTAATGTTGTTCCAATATATTTTATCAGAAGCGATAAAATGTCATTTAAAAAAATATTTATTTAAATTATTATAGATAATTGATAAGTTTTTGGATTTTCTATTGGGTATCTTGTTGAATTTTTTTTTGAGAATTACAACCTGCAACTTCTCCACTACAACAATCATCAATAACCCTCTTACATTCAATACATTGATAATGTGATTGAGTATAAACATACCCCTTTTTACTTGAACAAACTGGGCAAGGAAGCTTAGTATTCATTTGAAATATCATTCTCTAATTTAAGATTAATAATGATGCAATTTAACTAGTTCTTTATTAATTAATCAATTAAAATTGTATACAATCAAGAAGTTTAGTAATGTTATAAAGTTTTATATAATACTTGGTAATTAAACATGAAATTTTTTTGGATTTTGTTATTTTTTACATTTTTAATAAATAAATTAGTTAAAGCTGAGGAAAAACCACTTTTTATAAAATGTAAAAGCTTAGATGAATCCACAATTTTAGATTTTAAAATAAATAAAGATAACAACTTGTACACAACTGTCTTAAAAAAGATAAAAAACAATTTTATTGAAATTGGAGAGGTAGTAGGACAAAAAAGAGATTCATTTATCTTATTTGAAGACAAATACGCTTACCTTGGAGTAGATTTCGCCTGGCATTATGATATAAATACTCTTAAATTGAAACCAGTTTTATTGAGTAAAGGGACTATAAAATTAAATAAATTACCTGAAGAATTACTATGTGTGCCAATTTAAAGCTATTAACAAGAAACATTGGTAAAAATCTTAATTAAAATATGAATGTATAAAATCAAACTTAGTATAAAAAATGAAATTTAAAGAATTAAAGTTTATTAACGGGATTTGTCAACTTGATTATAATTACTATGTAATATCTTTCACTTCGTCTAAAAATAAAAACTCTTACTCATGCACGATTTTTAATAGAGCTAAATTACCTGTTGATCTTCCTGGCATTAAGACAGAAATAATTAAAAATAATAAATGGACTAAAATCGATTTCTCAAAGATAGAAATTGAAACTTTAATAAAAAAATTACAAGCATTCACAGGAAATAAAAATCCAAAACATATGGATGAAAGTGAGTTTTATAAGGATATATTTTAGAGTATAAAAATTTTGTTTTTAGGAATTAAATCTAGTTTATATAAAGTAACCAATTAAAAAACCAATTATTAGACCTTCAATAAAACTAATCCATATTATCTGATAATTTGATAAACCGGTAAGTTTTTGAACTTTTTCAATTAAATCTAGATGCCATGCTTTAAATTTATTTATCATAACAGACTGATCCAATAAAATTTCAACTAAATATAAATCTAATAGTAATTTATTGATATAAATTAATATATTTAATATGGTAACATTCTTAGCATACAATTAGATCATAATAATATAAATTAGATATATGTTATATAAACATTTTACTAAAGAAATAATCATTTATTCTTTTAATTTTTTTTTATTTTTTTTGTCAATTATACATTGGCGAAAGATAATAGAATGCAAAAAATTTCTTATTACTCAATTGATCTTACTGAAGTATCAATAGGTGAATTTAGTAAATTCACTAAAACTACAAATTATACTACAGTGGCTGAAAAAAGAGGATGGGGTTATGTATATGCCTCAGGATGGATTAAAAAAAATGGCTGGAATTGGAAAAATCCATATGGAATAAAAGGTGAATTAAATGAACCTGCTGTTCATATAAATTTTGATGAAGCTCAAATGTTTTGCAAATGGAAAAACAACAGACTTCCAAGTGAAGAAGAGTGGGTATATGCGGCATACACGGAAACTAGAAAAAAATCATCAAATAATTTTATATATGGAAAAACTTATGAGTATCCAGTTGGAAATACACCTGAAGGTGTAAATTGTTTGGAAGATTGTAAATTCAAAAATTATTTAAATTACACAAAACTATTATCAAGAGGTAATGGTCATTCTATAGTTGGTGTTACAAAAAAAGGAATAAATGGTCTGTATGATATGGGTGCTAATGTTTGGGAATGGGCTAACATAGAGAATATAAGAACCAAAGCTACAAAAGGTGGTTCTTGGTGGTATGGGAAAGAACAGATGCACTTAAACCATCGAGCAAGAAAAGACAAAAATATGTCAGCAGTTTATATTGGATTTAGATGTGTTAAAGATTTAAACTAAATGTTCCTTTTCCAAAATATTTGCCATTAATTTACCTCATTCTTTTCACATTTAAGTCAATATTTTTTATCAATTATGAAAAATGTTTTTCATTTATAAACTCCTAGAGCATTAGCTGTTAAATCAGCTAATGCTAAATTCTCCTGGTATTTCAAATGACTTTTGCAGAATAAATTACAATCAGAACTACCAAAACCATCTATAATTATTGTTCCTTTTGTCTTTTTATTTAAACTACATTCAGTCATTTCTGATTTCTTTATATCAATAATATTTACAGCATCATTATTGAGTAAATAATCTATATGCCAATGGAGATTTTTTTTCTTAGAAAGATGCCTCTTAATTCTTTTATCTATATTTTTTTTGGCAGATCCGGTATAAAAATAATAACCAACTGGAAATATAAATGTGCCAAGTTTCCCAATTTTTAAATTTATCTCTTTTGTTACGTTTATAAATAATTGATAAGATTGCAATTATTAACCACTAAATATATTTCTATACATTGAATTTATCACTAACTTTTTTAGTGTATTCAGGAAAATATTTTGAAATAACTGTTAGATCGAAAGAGGAAAGTATCGAAGTATTTGACTCTCTTTCAAGAAGAAAATTAAAACTAAAATTTAAAAGGACTTCTTTTGAAATTTTATTCTTAGTTAGTTTAAAAAGAATTTCATCAGTAACAAAAACAATATGTTTAGTAATTTGATTTGCCTTAACTGTAATTTCAAATTTATCTTTAGATAATTCAGTAATCAGTAGCTCCAAATTTTCTTAACCTCATCTATTTTTAAAAATACACTATTATCATATTTATTTATTATCATCTCAATTGCTTGATCTTCATTTTCTGCTTCTACAATCAACGTATTATTTGCAATTTCTTTTCTTCCATTAAAATGCTTGAATTCAAGGGAAAATTTTACTTCAAAATCAGTTTTCCAATTACTCATTGATTTCTCATTACAATAATCTTGCTACTATTTTACTAGTCAGTTTTATAAAAGGTGCCCTCTTTAGTTAAGATCTCTAAAATTTTGGATGATACAGCTGTTTTACCCGAAACTTCTCCGTCATTTAGCTCAATCTTTAAACCTTGTTCTTTAAAAGAATCTATTATAGGACCAGCTGTATTATTATGATCTTTCATAAATGTTTTATGATCTGGAAAAATCAGAACTAAAGTAGCAACAACATCTGAATTACTAAAAATTAGTTTCATTAATGTACCATTTTTAAAACCTTCAGCGTCTGCTTTAGTATCAGTGTAATTAACAAACATATTTTTAGACATTTTATCTTTAAATGTTATTTTTATGGTCCTTACGTACATTCAATTCACCTATAACTTATTTTAGATTTTGATTATTTAATCAAAGAATTTATCAATCGTAAAGAATTAAGCGATAAATGAAATCAACAAAATATTTACTATTGTAAAAATTAATAAATTTATTAAAAACAACCTAAAACATATTTTAGATTAGTCTGATGCAATCAATTAAAAAAATTATAGAAAATAAGTATTTTGTAACATTTATAACAATAGTAATTATAATTAACGCTATTACTCTTGGACTAGAAACTAGCCCAGAAATTAAGGCAGAATTTGGTGTTATTTTATCTTTAATTGATAAAATAGCATTAACAATTTTTACAATTGAATTAATTACCAAAATTTTAGTTTACAAACTAAGATTTTTTAAAGATGGTTGGAATGTTTTTGATTTTTTAATTGTAGCAGTTTCTCTTATTCCAGCATCGGGTCCTTTCTCAGTTTTAAGAGCTTTTCGTATTTTTAGAACTCTAAGATTATTATCAATTGTCCCATCAATGAAGAGGATAATACAAGCTATATTTATTTCTATTCCTGGCATTTTATCTGTAGGTACAATTATTATTTTAATATTTTATATTTCTTCAGTCCTTACGACTACTTTTTTTGGAGAAAGATTTTATGAATGGTTTGGCACAATAGGAAATTCGATGTATACACTTTTTCAAATTATGACTTTAGAAAGTTGGTCAATGGGTATAGTCAGGCCAATAATGAAAGAATTTCCTTTAGCTTGGTTGTTTTTTGTGCCCTTTATCTTAGTTACAACATTCGCAATACTAAACTTGTTTATAGGCATAATTGTTGATGCGATGCAACAAATCTCAAAAGATGGTAATCATGAAGAAAAAAAATCTGAACTAGATTTGCAAAAAAAAATTATATCTATGGAAATACAATTGAAAGAAATAACAAAATTATTAAATAGTAAAAAATAAGTGAGATTTTGGTGTCCTTTATCTATAATAAAAATAATGCAAAATGCATGTGGTGTAAGAGAACTAAAAACCCGCATCCAGATTTTACCTTTGAAACAATTCCAACTAAAATCTTTATTTCAAAAAAGGGGAGAAAAATTGAACTTTGTTTTAGTTGTTATGAATATGAAACTATTAAATCTACAAAAAATAAAACAAACTTTAAAAAAAATTTAGATCTTAAATATGAGACATTAAAAATTTTAAATATGTGAAAAATAAGAATTAATTTATATCATTAAATTGATGACTTTTTTAATAAATTTTGAATATATGGTTTTAGTTTTTTTATAGATATAAATGGATGTATTTTAAGAACATAATCTAGATTCTTAAGCGCCTGTTTATATTCCTTTAATATAATATTTATTTGAACCAGTCCTGATATAGCACCAAAATGTCTTGGCTCTAATTTTAAAGTCGATTTGATGTCATTTCTTGAACCAATGTAATCACCTTGCAAAAACTTTATAGTTGCAATCTTATTAATAGGTTCTGCCCAAACAGGTTCTTTTTTAGATAAGTTTTTAAAAAGTGAAAGTGCTTGATCTAATTTACCATTATGTAGTAATTCTAAACCTTTATGCATTTGACTATTACTACTTTTAGTTGATCCATTATTAAGCCATAAATTCCATATTTTACCCTCATAGTCCATTGCTAAAGTAGGACTAGTTGATTGTTTTAATTTTAAGAAAAGGATGTCAATTTCAGAAGAATAAGCATTATGTGAAAAATTAACAAAAATAACCATGAAAATTGTAAAAACTTTATTAATTGAAAATAATTTGTAAAACATATTTTTTGCTTAATCATAAATCATTAATAATTTACATCATATAAAACGATGCCCCTATTGGAAAAGACCTTCCATACGATACCTGTTTTACTTTTGAATTCTAATTCTGCTTCTTTAAAAATTTTTTGACATTCTACAAAAGCCTTTTCATCTTTATATTCCCACAAATGACCTAACCTTAGTGTACCTTCTTTATTCCATATTTGAGACACCGTTTGCCTAAGTGCTCCTGCTTTTTTAAATTTTTCAAAATTAATATTCATAATTTTTTCCCATTCAATCTCAGCAACTTTCATATCACTCTTTGTTTGAAAGTCTGAAGTAATATAACTTATAAGCTTAGAATCACTCATTTTCACACCTTACTAAAAATTTTTTATTTGAATTCAATTTCAATAAATGAATATGGAAAGTCATTATGATTTATGACGTTATGGTTAACGCCTTTCTGTCTGAAGTAACTTACTCCCTTGGAAAGATTTGAATATGATACTTCGCCATCATGATTTACAATTTTGAGATTACCATCCATCATTGGTACTACAACATAATCATATTCATGGACATGTTTTCCAGTATCTTCACCTGGCTCAAATGACCAACGTGTTACTCTTGTCTTTTCATTATCGATCATTATTTCAGACTTAGCCATATTTGAACTCTCGCTAACTAAAACCAAAAATTTTTACTTATGCAATCATATTTTTCTGGCATTTCAAAGTTATTTTTATTTTCCAGAGTTAATATAAATGGTTTTAAATTTTTAGTAACCATATCCAAATGCCATGCAAAATTTAAATTTTTATCGATTGTCATATCCTCAAACAATAAAAAAGATGAAACTTTTTGTCCAACAACATTTCCTACTTTAATGAATTGTCCATTAATTCTTTTGTAAGCAGTTGCATAGATATGATTTTCATCATGTTTAAAAAAATATTCTTCTTTGCCCTTTACCTTATCACTATGGCATGAAATACCTGAATAAGGTTCAAATGCATATAATTGGAAGTTATACAAACTAAACAAAATTATTAGAATTATTTTTTTTAACATTTTTAAATTTATAATTTTTTTTTAAAAAACTTTTTTAAAATATTATCAGAATACAATTAAAATAAAATGTGAAACATTCAAATTGTCAATGTTGAGTATTATTTCTCTTTAATAAATCTTCCATGACAACTTTTAAGGACTCAAACAAATCAATTGCAATCACCTTTTCATCATCAGACAGAGATAAAAACTGTTCATTTAATTGCGTCTTGTCAGTACCTTTGGATTGTAACTTTATCCATATAGGGTTTTGTTGAATTTCTTCTAAAGTTTTATATTTCAAAATTTTTTCCTACCTGAGTTTTAATTAGTACTTATCATTGATAAAAATATATAGAATAATTCTAATTGGATCTTTGAGCATCTTCCATAATTATTCTTTTACATATTTGAATTTGATCAGATAAATCGAATAAATAAAAATTAATAACATAAAAATATCAAGAAAAAGCATCGGGTTTTTTAAAACATTCGATAACCTGAAAATAGCGTAAAAAATGCTTGATATTCCAATTACTAAACCTCTACCAAAATCTCCTTTAATATTTTTAATTAAAAGTTCTTTTTTATAACTCATTATTTTCTTTCCATCCATGCAATATAAGAAGAAGCTCCAACAATTAAGAAACCACCAATCCATAAAGTATAAGGTGTACTTTCTACAAAAATAGTATATCCAATTAAAACAGACCATATTAATTTTAAATAATCGAGGGGTAGTAAAATTGCTAATTCTCCTCGTTTAAATGCGCTATTTAATAGTGTTTGAGCTATCGTTCCTGTAATAGCGATAAAGAAAATTATTAAAAATTGATATAGATTTGGCATTGTTAAATACGGATATGCAGCTACAAACGTTGCTGGTATCATTCCAACACCTGCATAAAGAGATATAGTTACTGGTGTATCTGTCTCCGTTAACTTTTTTATAAAAATCAGAGAAACTGACCAAATTACTGAAGAAATAAGCACAAAAATGCCCCCTACATTCAGTGAAATATCTGGTCTTAAAACTATTATTGCACCAAAAAAACCTAAAAAAAGGGAAAGAACCCTGTGTTTTTTTAATTTTTCTTTTAAAAATATGAATGCTAAAAGTGTAGTAAAGATGGGGACTGTTAAATTAAGCGCAGTAACCTCTGACAGTGTTGTTAATGTTAGACCATAAAAAAAACATAGCATAGCAATTGAATTTGTAATGATCCTGTATAGCTGAAATTTAGGTTGTTTAGTTATAAAAGTAGATTTTCCTTCCTTAAATATAATTGGAGCTAGTACAAAAATTACAAGCGCACATCTAAGAAATGTAATTTCAAATATATGAATTTCATCTGATAAAAATTTTGCTGCACTGTGCATTACAATGAAGCTAAAACCAGATATAATCATTAAGATTATAGATGCAGTTGTATCAGAAAGGTTTTTCATTTTTTTGATAGAGCATCAAGGATAGGACAATTTGGCCTTTCATCACCATGACAATTATCAGCTAAATAACTTAATTCGTCCTTTAAGTTTTGTAACTGTTTTAGCTTTTCATCTATTTGATAAATTTTTTCTAATGTTAATTTTTTTACATCCTTACTTGGCCTTCTTTTATTTTCGTATAAAGATAATAATTCTCGACATTCATCTATACTAAAATTAAATTTTCGTGCTTTTCCTACAAACTTTAATTTTAAAACATCTTCTTCGTTATATTCACGATACCCAGAAAATATGTTTTGATGTGGTTTTACAAGACCAATGTTGTCATAATATCTCACAGCTTTTATTGTTAAATCTGATAATTTAGACGCTTTTCCAATATTCATGATCAAATACCAACTTTTCTCTAAAGGTAAAGTTATAAACTAGACATTATTAACTACAAAGTAATAAAAAAAATAAACTTTAATCTTTTTTTTTCTTATTTAAAATAAATTTAATTGTTTCAAAATAAAGACGATGTTCTATTTTTTGCAAACGATCTTTTAAAGATTTTGCAGTGTCATTCTCATTAATTTTAATACGTTCTTGTTTGATTATATAGCCACTATCCATTTCTACATCCACGTGATGTATTGTTACACCTGTATATTCAGCACTATCCTCTATTGCTTGTTTAATAGCATTCATACCCTTATATTTTGGTAATAGTGATGGATGGATGTTTACTATAAATTTTGAAGGCAAGGAATTTACAAAATTTTTACTTAACAATCTCATATAACCTGCAAGTGCTAACAATTTAACATCATAATCAATAATTAATTTTAATACTTCTTTCTCTAATATTGAGACGTTCTTCCATGAATATGATGGTATATTTGCATTTTTTGCAATTTTTAAACCTAAAGCTTTTGGATTGTTTGAAGCAACAAAACTAACCTCTAAGCCTTTATCTATTATTGCTCTCAAATTAGAACCATTACCACTTAAAAGAACAGCTATATTATGTCTCATGAATATTACCAAAAATTTTTTTATTTAATAATAATCAATTTTCTAAACTAAATGAAATAAATATAAGAGACTCTATAAATTCTATTTCATCCTATGATATAGTTAATTACTTAATTAATAAGTTTTCATAAATTTTTAATTAATAAAGAAAATCCAATAATTATTAAAATTGACAATATTATCTTTCTAAAGATTTCATTAGATAGCCTCATTCTAATTTTAGTTCCAAAATATTGCCCTAACAATGCTGGAACAGTTACAACCAAGCTTATTAACAAATCATGAATATTACCTAAGCCATGATAAATAAGAGAAGAGTACAATGGTATGGAGGCTAAAAAGTACATGGTTGCTGTTGTTCTAATAAAATTTTCTTTTTCTAAATTTAATGAAACTAAAAAAGTTATTATTGGTGGTGCATAAAATGTTGATAACCCACCAAGTATACCTGAAAAAAATCCAATAATTATGGATAATATATTTTCATTTTTTTGTTTTATACTTTTTAGATTTAACCCCAGAAAATTAATTGATGTAAAAAAAATAATAGTTAAAG
>QBXO01000024.1 GCA_003284565.1 SAR116 cluster bacterium AG-321-K23 | reverse complement strand
AGGTTTAAATTTATCAAAGGCATAAAGTGTTTTATTTATACTAATTTTATTTATTATTATCGATGAAGCAAGTTTTCCAATCCCCAGAGAATCTGGATATTGAATTAAATTATTAGAAACATAGACGTTATCTATCATTTTTTTTACTACATCTGACTGATGTCCAACAAATAAAACATTTTTCAAAATTAGATTATTAGTCGCTAAATAATTATATAATTCTTCAATTTTTATAGTGTTGATATTACTTTTAGCAACAATCGGCAATAATTCATTTTTAGTATCATTGATCTTAAATAACTGTAAAAATAATTCATTTTTTTTACTATCTATAGAGCTGATGATGTATTTAATTTTCAGATTTTTAGCTTCATTTATAGCAGACATTGCTAATCCAGCTAGAGAATTTAAACCTATACTTTTAATATGACTATTAGAAATTGTTATACCTAAAGCAGTTGAAATTATTGATCGAATTCCTGTAAAACTTCCAGGGCCACATCCAACTACTAAAAAAGAGACATCACCAAAGGTTATTAAGTTTTCTTGTAAAAAAGTCTTTATTGTTGGCACAATAATTTCAGATAACTCATTCTTAAAAGAAACAGATATGTGATTAATTACATTTTCCCTATTTAATAAGGTAAGTGACAAATTTGATTTGCTAGTTTCAATAGAAATAATCATAAGTTTTTTCAACAACAAAAAAAAGGTAGAAATAAAACAATATAACATATAATAAAGTTATTATTTAAAGAATAGAATTATTTGTAGTTTGAGGATATAAATGAAATTAATACTCTCTTTTTTGTTATCTATTATGCCTTTATTTGCATATTCACAAACAAATGCAAATAAAGAGGCTTCAAACATCAATTATGCTTCTTTTATTATGTATCATCGATTTGGAGACAGTAGATATCCATCTACTAATATAAAAAAAGAACAATTCGTAAAACACATTAATGAATTATTAAAGCCTAAATATAACGTAATTGATATTAAAAAAGCTCTTCTTGCAATAAATGACATTGAACCGATAAAAGATAGATCGGTAGTTATTACAATTGATGATGCATATTCATCAGTATATAAATATGCATGGCCGATATTTAAGAAATACAATATGCCTTTTACTTTATTCATATCTACAGATGTAATTGATAACAAAACACCTGGATATATGAGTTGGGAAGAAATCAGAATCTTAAGAGATCATGGAGTAACTATAGGTAGTCAAACTAAATCACACCCACATATGTTTAAATTAAATAAAGCAAAGATAGTAGAAGAATTATCAATTTCTAATAAACGATTCATTGATGAAATTGGAAGTGCACCTAAAATCTTTGCTTATCCTTATGGAGAATATAATTTAGAAGTCTTAGAACAAGTGAAGTTGCATGGATTTGTTGCAGCCTTTGGTCAACACTCAGGTGTAGCTCATAAAAGCTTAGGGATGTATGAATTACCAAGATTTGCAATGAATGAAAAATATGGTGACATGGATAGGTTTTTGCTAGCTGTAAATGCATTGCCTATGCCAATTTCTGATCTTTCCCCAAAAGACCCTGTTATTTCGATAAATCCACCATCTTATGGATTTACTTTGTCCAACAAAATTGAGCCAAAGAATGCGATTAGATGCTTTGCCAATAATGGTTTGAAAGCTGATACTAAAAGATTAGGTCAGAACAGAATTGAAATAAGGTTAAATGGACCTTTTTTGAAAGGGAGAGGCAGAATAAATTGTACTATGGCTGGCAGTAAAAACAGATGGAGATGGCTTGGAAGACAATTTATTGTCAATTAATTAATAAACTATTAGCTTAGAATTTTCAAACTTGCTCAATTTATTTTCTCTAATCATCTCTTTTACTTTTACAACGTATTTATAACCAATTTCTGCATATTTCTGTAAAAAATTTGCCGTGTCATTTCCAGTAATATTTTTACCCATATTATATTGTGATATTCTAAAATTTCTTAGTTCTTTATAGGCTGGATGTGTGTTTAAGTTCAATATGTATGAATTAACTGAATCTAATAAACTCTTAAAATTTTTCACAGAAAAATTTGCGTCTAAATTTTCTTTTGGCTTTATTCCATCATCATTTTTCCATGTCCACTGTCCAAATAGAGCATTTCCTTCTTGAGCAAATCTGGATGCCCCCCATCCACTTTCAATTATAGATTGGGCCAAAATAATCGATATTGGAATAGTGTTTATTTTTTTCAACAACTCCATTTTAATAGTTCTCATTTGTAATCTATTAAGACTACTAAAATTTATTTTCTTGAAATTTTTAACTTTATATTTTTTTGAAAAATGCTCTATCTGGTAAATGTTATTTGTAGTAAATGCTATCTTCATTACATTTCTTTCTTCAAGTACCAGCTCATTTCCCCGGAGAGCAATAGGTAATAAAATAGCAGTAAAAACAGATTTCTTTTTATTTATTTGATATTGACTAATATTTTTTGGAATATAAGGAAAATACATCCTTGGAATAGAAATGTTGTTTTGAGCATTATTTAAAATAAGTTCAGACCATTGAGACACAACTTTTTTGTCTTCATATTGATCTGAAGATAAATAATTATTGTTGAAATGAAATTGGTTTAATTTTTTTATACTTACTGAGGAATTACTAATATTATTTTGTAGAACTTTAAAACTAAATAATGGATGTGGTATTTTCCAAAACTTTGGTCCTAAAAAACCAATGAAAAACAATAATACAATTATTAGTAAAAACAAAACATCATGGTAATTACGTAAGCTCATGACATGATTTTTCATAATTAGAACATTTTGATTTTTTTATAATTCTGCCGCTCTCACTTCAGTGACCTCGGGAATATAGTGTCTTAACATATTCTCAATTCCCATTTTCAAAGTAGCTGTGCTAGATGGACAGCCCGCGCATGCACCCTTCATTTGAAGAGTTACAACGCCTGACTCAAATGAACAAAATGTAATATCACCTCCATCCATTGCCACCGCTGGTCTAACACGAGTTTCCAATAAATCTTTTATTTGTTTGATAGTTTCTGAATCTTCATTGTTATTAGGTTCAAATTCTTTGTTTTCTGTATCATTAATCGACGGAAGTCCAGTGGAAAAATGTTCCATAATTCCTGTTAATATCTCAGGTTTCAAAGTATTCCAATCTAAATGAGGAACTTTCGTAACAGAAATAAAGTCTGTTGCTAAAAAAACTCTACTCACTCCATCAATTTCGAACAACCTTGAAGCCAACGGCGAGTCTGTGGAAGCCTCTTTACCTGAAAAATCTGCAGTTCCCGATTTCAAAATAATATTGCCAGGAATAAACTTTAATGTTTCTGGATTTGGTGTGTCTTCAGTTTGTATAAACATAATTGACCTCCTTAAATGATATAAACATTATATTTTTTTAAAAATTAACTTTCTAAATTGCAAAACCTACTAATTCTTTAACTTGTTTTAATACAGGTTCTGCAATTTTTCTAGCTTTGTTTGCACCATTTCTTAATATTTTATCAATTTCTTTACGATCATTTAATAACTTTCTCATTTCAAATGAAATTGGGGTTAGGTTTTCAACGGCCAGATCAATAAGTTGAGGTTTAAAAGAAGAAAAACCTTTCCCACAAAATTGACTTAAAGTCTTATCAATTGATTGATTAGATAATGATGAATAAATATTTATTAAATTTAAAGCTTCAGGTCTTGTGCTTAGTTCTTCAATAGTTTCGGGTAGTGGATAAGGATCTGTTTTAGCTTTTTTAATTTTATTTGAAATTTCTTCTTTAGTGTCAGTTAAATTTATTCTAGATGCATCAGAGATATCAGACTTACTCATTTTTTTTGTTCCATCCCTAAGACTCATTACTCGTGTGGCCTGTCCTAAGATTTGTGGCTCAGGTAAAGAAAAAAAGTCTTTTTGGTCATCGCGAGCAAACATACTATTAAAAGAAGATGCTATATCTCTGGCTAATTCAATATGTTGCTTTTGATCATCTCCTACAGGAACATGCGTAGCTTTATATAAAAGAATATCTGCAGCCATTAGAACTGGGTATCCATACAAACCAACAGTAGCTTTTTCTCTATTTTTCCCCGCTTTTTCCTTAAATTGTGTCATTCTATTTAACCATCCTATTCTGCACACACAATTGAATATCCAAGCTAGTTCTGCATGTTCTTTTACTGAAGATTGGTTAAATACAATAGCGTTTTTAGGATCTATTCCTGATGCAATGATCGCCGCTGTTACTTCATGAGTTGAAGATTTAAGTTGAGAAGGCTCTTGTGGAACTGTAATTGCATGTAAATCTACTATTGAAAATATTGAAAAAATGTCTGCCTGCAGACTTACCCAATTTTTAATAGCACCTAAATAATTGCCTAAATGCAAATTACCTGTTGGTTGTATTCCTGAAAATATTCTTTTTTTATTAAGGTTTAATCGTGAATTTAACATTATATTATTTTGCCTTCTTAAATCTCAAGGATATAAAATCATATAATTCTTGAGGAATATATTTAAATATCAAAGATGTCAAAATATACATAAAAAAACCAAATAGACATAAACTTATTAATACGAAAACTTTGTTTAAATTATTAATTTCTAAAAGGTTTTGAGCTAGTTTCATACTTAGTATCATCAAACAAGAAATAAAAATGATTTTTAAACCATAGAAAATAACTGAAAATAAATTATCATTTTCTTCTTTTAATGAAAATTTAGGATTAGTAATTTTACCATTTAGTACTAAGAGCGTTATATAAATTATTGTTCCTATCCAAGACACAATTGATGTAGCTAATGCAATACCAGCGTGAAATAGAGAACTCATTAAACTAATTGATAAAATTATATTTAAGATTAATAAAATGAGACCAATATACATTGGTGTTTTTGTATTTCCAGTTGCAAGAAAAGCAGGTTGACAAGATTTAATCATAATAAATGCTGGTATACCAACTGAATATGCTAGCAGAGCAAGTGAGGTTTGTCTTGTTTCATTAAAAGTAAATTCACCTCTTTCAAACAAGACTTTTATTAGTAAATCATTATAAAATATAAAGACAAATGTAGCAGGTATTGAGAAAAACAATCCTATTTTTAACGAAATTATTAACTCCCTAGAAAACTGTTTAATATCATTTTGGGCATTTGCTTTTGATAATGAAGTTAAAAGTGTGGTACCTAACGCGACTCCAATTATTCCTAACGGTAACTGGGTGATCCTATCAGCAAAATAAAGATATGAGACTGACCCAAAACCTAATAAGCTTGCTAATATTGTATCTACTAATAAGTTTATTTGTAAAATTCCACCACCAAATGCTGCAGGTAAAAATCTACGCCAAGTTTGCTTAATATGAAAATTAATTATACCTGCATCATTTTTGGAAATGGTTTTTTTATTATAGATTTTAGGATTTAAGATCTTATATTTTATAATCATTACAATGATAAATATAAGTTGAAAAATTCCACCTATTACGGTTGCTATTCCAAGAGGTAAAGATTTAATTGTCCAATAATCACTTATAAAAAAACAACTTAAAATTATACATGAATTTAAAATTATGGGTGTAAATGATAATATCCAAAATCTTCCTGAAACATTAGTTGCAACACCTAACAAAGCAACTGCAGAAATTAGTGGCATAAAAATCATAGTTATTCTTGTGAGTGAAATAATTTGATTTGTTACTTCATTGTTATTTGCAAAACCAGGCGCAAGAAAATAAACAACAAATGGCATCAAGATTTGAAAAAAAATCATTAAAAAAATTAATATCAATGTTACTCGGTAAACTATTTTTTTAAAGTAGTTGATGGCGATATCATTGCTATTCTGAGATCTCAATTTAGCATAAATTGGTAAAAAAGACGAAGTAAGCGCTCCTTCAGCTGTAATCCTCCTAAATAAGTTTGGTAATTTGAAAGAAATCAAAAATATATCAGAAAAAATTCCAGCGCCTAAAAATGCTGCTATGAATACATCTCTTATGTATCCAGATATACGACTAATAGTTGTAAGGAAAGCTGATTGAATAAATCCTTTTAAGAAAAAAGATATTTTGTTTTTATTTGACTTTCTCATTAGTTTAATTTTTATTCAGTAAAATTGATTTCTTCTAGTATTTTTAATATTGACATCCTAATTTTGTCTGCTGTT
Organism: SAR116 cluster bacterium AG-321-K23; assembly: GCA_003284565.1. Taxonomy (GTDB): domain Bacteria; phylum Pseudomonadota; class Alphaproteobacteria; order Puniceispirillales; family Marisalimonadaceae; genus Marisalimonas. The sequence goes on along the minus strand of QBXO01000024.1, from coordinate 15,863 downwards.
CTTCTATCGTCAACTTTTGAGCCAAACGCATTTTTTATATAGAAAATATCTACAACCCTATCCCCATACGTGGAGACATTCGCGGTGTTAATTTGAATACCTAAACTTGTTAATGTTTTTGTAATTTTATATAAAACTCCAGGTGCATTTTTGCACTTTATATCTAAAATAGTAAAGTTTTCACTTGTTTTATTATCAACTATTATTCTTGTAGGAGCCTTTACAGCTCTAAAACGTAAGGGGATTTCCTCCCATTTAATATTTAATGCTTTTTCTATATCAAAATTACCTTCTAAACCCAAAGCAATTGTTTTAACTAACTTTTTTCTAAGATAATCTTCTGAAATTGGTTTTTTTTCTTTATTTTGAATAAAAAATGTATCTAAAGCATATCCATCAGATCTTGTAATAATTTTGGCGCTTACAATATCATAACCCGATGCAGCGACTAGACCTGATATACGAGAGAATAGACCATGATGATCAGGTGCAATAACAATTAGCTCAGTTGCTTGTAAATCATTTTCTTCAGATAAATATATTTTTAACTTTTTTTTGTCATCTACCATTTTGTTAAAAATGTAAAAGTGATTAATGAGAGTTTGTAGATTAAATATTTCCCAATAATTTTTATAATAATTCTTGCAATACTGTTCTACTACTTCTTTCTTAACTCCTTTTTTTAATAGATCACTTTTAAATAATTCCTTTGTTGTTTTAACGTATTCATTTACACTTAGAGTTGATATTCTTTTTTGAAGAACATCTAAGCTTTTTAAGTAGAGATCAGAGATAAGAGAACCTTTCCAGTCATTCCAAATGTCGGGTCCAACACCCTTTATGTCTGAAACAGTAAGGACTAATAATAATTTTAATTTTTCTACTGTTTTTACTTTTTTAGTAAAATCTCTAATTGTTTTTGGATCTCCTAATTCGTATCTAAAAGCTGTCTTGCTTAATAATAAATGATGAAGTACTAACCATGTAACAATTTCAGTTTCGTCATTACTTAACCCTAATCTCGGACAAACAGTTGAAGCAATTATTGAACCATTGATAGAGTGGTCTCCTTTCTTTCCTTTTGCAATATCGTGAAGTAACATTGCTACAAAAAGGCATCTATAAGAACTTATTTCTTGTATTACTTGGCTGGCAAGTGGAGCAAAATCTCTAAATTTTCCATTTTTCAATGAATGAAGATTAGAAATTGTAAAAATTGTATGTTCGTCTACTGTGTAAGAGTGGTACATATCAAATTGCATCAAACAAACAATTTTTTGAAATTCAGGAATAAATTTACCTAATACATTGGATTCATTCATAAGCCTAAGAGTTCTTGTTGAATCTTTTTGACTTGTTAATATATCTAAAAACATTTGATTAGCGTTAAAATGATGTCTAACTTCAGAGTTAATAAGTTTTGTTGAACTTGTGATTAGCCTTAATGTGCTTGGATGAATATCTATATTTTTTTGGTGAGAAATATAAAAAAGTTTTATTATGTTCACAGGATTTTCGGTAATAATGTTTTTGTTTTGTACATATAAACGACCTAATTCAATACTAAATGGGTCTACATTTTCACTTTTTTTAAAGCTTAAAAAGCTTAATCTCAAAGGCTTGTTGAACTCTGATTCAATAGACGCACAAAAAATTCTTGTTAAATTTCCAACTGTTTTTGTTGCCAAAAAATATCTTTTCATAAACCTTTCAACATCTTTATGAGTAATAGTATTTTTAAAATTCATGCTTTTAGCAATTTCTAACTGCGCATCCATTGCTAATCTATCATCTTCTCTTTGAGCTCTATAATGAAGATGACATCTTACAGAAAGCAAAAAGCGTTGTGCTTCAGCAAAAGCTAGAGCTTCATTTTTCAATAAAGCGCCCATTTCAATTAACTTAGATATAGAATCGACCTTATAAGCAAATTTTAAAATCCAGATTAAAGTGTGAAGGTCTCTTAATCCGCCTTTACCATCTTTAACATTAGGTTCAACTACATAACGAGATCCTCCAAACTTTTTATGCCTTAAATCAGACTCTTTTAATTTTGCTTCTACAAAATTTAAAGTTTTAGTATTTTCAATGTAGGAATTAAATTTAATATTTAGTAAATCAAATAATTGTTCATTTCCTGCTATGAATCTTTTTTCCAGTAAACTTGTCGATATGGTTAGATCTAACTTACTTTTTTTTATACATTCTAAAATAGTTCTTGTAGAATGACCAACCTTGTACCCTAGATCCCACAACACATATAAAATTAATTGAACAAGACCTTCTATATTTTTAGTTTCAGGTTTGTTTAAATCATCCGGAATAAGAAATAATAAATCTAAATCAGAATTAGGCGCAAGCTCACCTCTGCCATATCCACCGACGGCTATAATTGATAATTTAAAATCTATATTTCCAAAAACATGTTGATGAGTGTTATTTATAATTTCTCTTAACATACTATCTATTAAAATTACATTTAAGCCAACATTAAGAGAGCCATCAGACGTCTTTAAAAATTCTTGTTTTATTTTTTTCTTAAGTTCACCTAATTGATTTTTTAAATTATTGAAAAGCAGTTTTTTAAAAACTTTTGAATCTTTATGGTTAGTTTTTATATTTTTGAATATATATGATTTGTTTCCATTTTTTTTGGCGTAAGTCAGCGGTTCCATAATTTGAAACCAGGTTGCGCTAGTATCAATATTTTCTATTCCATAAGTACTATTATTGGAGTAAATTAACTTAGATTTCTTAAGAAATGAAAACTTATTTTTTAAATTTACTTTTACCATTACTCTGTCTCTTTGATTTGAGTTTATATAAAAAATCTAGAGACTGACGTGGACTTATGTCATCAACATCTATTTTATCAAACTCCTGTAAAAAATTTTCAATTTCTTTTGAATTAACTGTGATTATTTCCTTATTATGATTTTTCTTTTTTTGACTTTTACTTTGAAGATCAGATAAAATTTTAGCAGCACTATCAGTTACTACAGATGGAATTCCTGCTAATTTTGCAACATGAATTCCATAAGATTTATCTGCCTCGCCATCTAAAATTTTATGCATAAAAATTATTGAATTATTCCATTCTTTAACTGACATTTTGTGGCATGATAAATTTTTTAGACTGTCTTTTAGTTCTGTTAATTCGTGATAATGGGTTGCAAATAATGTTATTGGTTTAATTTTCTCATGTAAATACTCTAAAACTGACCAAGCAATTGCCAAACCATCAAATGTAGATGTGCCTCTTCCAATTTCATCAAGAATTACGAGGGAATTTTCAGAAGATGTATTTAAAATTAGTGATGTTTCTATCATTTCAATCATAAATGTGGATTGTCCTTTTGCCAAATCGTCAGACGCCCCCACCCTAGAAAATATTTTGTCAAATAAGCCTATTTTTGCTTTTTTTGCAGGTACAAATAAACCTGCTTGAGCCATTATAACTATTAATGCATTTTGTCTGAGATATGTAGATTTTCCTGCCATATTAGGACCAGTTATCAACCATATGAAGTCTTCATTATTTAATTTACAATCATTTGAAATAAAAGAATTTTCTGAAAGTCTCATCTGGTGTTCTACAACAGGATGTCTTCCATCAATAATTTCTAATATTTTATCGTTGGAAATCCTAGGGCAAATATAATTTCTAGATACTGACTGATTAGCAACCATAAATGAAATGTCTAATTCAGAAATGGAATGAACAATATTTAAAATTTCTTTACCTTTTTGTAATATTTGATTAGCAAAATCATTAAACATTTCTAATTCTATTTTAATTGCTTTTTCAAATGAGTTAAGAATTTGTGTTTCAATATCAACAAGTTCATTTGTTGTAAATCTTGATGCCTGAGCAGTGGTTTGCCTGTGAATAAACAAATCAATGTCTCTAATAGATTCATCGTGAATAGCTCTAACTTCTACGTGATAGCCAAGCATTCTGTTATGTTTAATTTTCAATGAATTAATTTTTGTAAGTTCTGAGTACTTCTTTTGCAGTTTAATTATTTGACTTAATTCATTATTTCTTAGATTTCTTAAAAAATCTAGTTCTGCACTAAAACCATCTTTTATAAATCCACCTTCTTTGGCAATTGAGGGTACATCTGATTTTAAAGCTTTTGTAATATTCACGAAAAGACTATAATCAATTTCAAGAACATTCAGAATTGAATTTAGCAACTTAGATTTTAAGTTTTTTTTTCTGATTTAACATCAGACTTTCGTAAATTTCTTTTGTATCAAGGAGGCCTTTAGAAATTAATAGCAAGTCTTTGGGGTTGCCTCTTGATAACGAAATTCTCGATAACGATCTCTCGAGATCTGGGATGCCCTTTAAAATATCTTGAAAATTGTTTATATCAATATTATTTCCCAAAATCCAATTTATTAGATCATACCTGTCCTGTATGAGATTGATATCATAAAATGGCTCAATTATTCTCTGCTTTAGTAACCTTGCACCACTAGCAGTTTTTGTTTCATCTATACAAGAAATTAAACTACCTTCATTATTTCCTGACAGATTTTTGAGGATTTCAAGTGATTTTTGGGTAAAATAATCGATCTCTAAAAAATCTCTCATACTTTCAGATTTAATTATTGAAAGAAATGGTAATTTTCCACATTGAGTTAATTTTAAGTAGGATAACAGAACTCCAGCAGCAATAATTTCTCCCTTACTAAATGAGCCAATACCATCTAATGAAACAACGGAATAATATGAACAAATCTGTTCAAAGCAAGATTGATAGTGAAATAAACTAGGAGATTGTTTTTTAATTATTGGATGCCATTCATCAATTATATAATCCATATTCATATCATCGGAAATTAATATTTCTGAAAAATCTTTACGTAACATAAAATTGGTTAATAGTTGTTTTTGATTTGAATTACTGCCTTTACCAATAAGTCTTGATTTAAAGTATCCTGTCGAGACATCTACCCAGGCAACAGAAATTGAACCATTATATATTGATATAGCTCCTAAATAATTATTATTTTTTCTCTGTAGCAAGTTATCTTCTGTTAAAGTACCTGGTGATATTATTCGTACCACTTCTCTTTTAAGGGGGCCTTTTTTTAAGTTAAGTTTAGCCTCTTCAGCAGTTTCTGTTTGCTCACATACAGCAACATTAAAACCTTTTTTAATTAATTTTGGTAAATAGTTGTCAGCTGAATGAAAAGGAACACCACACATCGGAATATCTTTACCATTAGATTTGCCTCTTTTAGTTAAAGCAATGTCTAATGCGTCGGAGGCTATAATTGCATCGTCAAAAAAAAGCTCATAAAAATCTCCCATCCTGTAAAACAATAAGGCATCTTTATATTTATTCTTAATATTTAAATATTGCTCCATCATTGGAGTATGTATATTTTTCACAATAAAATAATATTTCCTTAAAAACTTGATTTAATTTTACTTATAGTCGAAATTTTTTTAATAAAATACAATTTATTAAGATCTTTTAAAAAATTTAAGTTATAGTTTGGAATTGACGATTTTAAGTTTTTGAGGAAAAAATGTCTACTACCAATAACGATGCTAACAAAAAATCTAACCTTGAAAAAGAAGCCTTAGAGTATCACAAAAAAGGTCGACCCGGAAAATTAGAAATAACACCAACAACACCTCTTATAAGTTCTAATGATTTGTCTTTAGCATATTCCCCTGGCGTTGCTACTCCATGTCTTGAAATTGAAAAAAAGCCTGACACTATCTATGATTATACATCAAAAGGAAATATTGTTGCAGTTATTTCTAATGGTACTGCAGTGTTAGGGCTTGGAAACATTGGAGCCGCAGCATCAAAACCAGTTATGGAAGGTAAGTCTGTATTATTTAAAAAATTTGCAGATGTTGACGGAATAGACCTGGAAGTAGATACAGAAGACACAGAAAAATTTATTAATGCTGTCTCTGTTCTCGAGCCTAGCTTTGGAGGAATTAATTTAGAAGATATTAAAGCACCTGATTGTTTCATAATTGAACAAAAATTAAGAGAAAAAATGAATATCCCAGTTTTTCATGATGATCAACATGGAACGGCTATAGTAACTGCAGCAGGAATAATAAATGCTCTTCATTTAACTAATAGAAAAATAGAAAACACTAAATTTGTATGTAACGGTGCTGGAGCTGCCTCTATAGCTTGTGTTGAACTCTTAAAAGCTATGGGAGCACAGAACAATAATATTATTTTAGTTGATAGGGATGGAGTATTATACAAAGGAAGACAAAGTAATGTGAACCAATGGAAATCTGGTCATACCGTTGATACCAAATTAAGAACTTTAGAAGACGCTCTAAAAAATGCAGATGTTTTTTTAGGTTTATCAGTTCCAGGATCTGTAACAAAAAAAATGATAAAGTCCATGGCTGATAAACCAATAATATTTGCAATGGCTAATCCTGTCCCTGAAATAATGCCTGAGGATGCTAAAAGCGTAAGATCTGATGCTATTATTGCTACTGGGAGGTCAGATTATCCAAACCAGGTTAATAATGTATTAGGGTTCCCATACATTTTTAGAGGTGCTTTAGATGTGAGAGCAACAACAATTAATGAAGAAATGAAAATTGCTGCCGCTAATGCTATAGCTGAATTAGCTAGAGAGGATGTACCAGACGAAGTAAATGCGGCCTACCATGGTGTTCAACTTCATTATGGGAATGATTATATAATACCAGCTCCTTTTGATCCGAGGTTGATTTCATCAGTATCATCAGCTGTTGCTAAAGCAGCAATGGATAGTGGTGTAGCAAAAAAACCTATTAAAAATTTAGAGTCCTATAAGAGAGAATTAGAAGGTAGGACAAATCCTATAGCTTCTATTTTGGAGCCCATTAAGGCTAGAATAAACGGTAAAAAACAAAGGGTTGTTTTTGCAGAGGGAGAAGAAGAAAAAACAATAAGAGCCGCTTTATCTTTTTATAATTCAGGATTTGGAATACCAATATTAATTGGTAGAGAAAATCGTGTTAGAGAAACTATGGAAAGAGTAAATTTAGAAGGACTTAATGAGTTAATTATACATAATGCAAGTCTTAGTAAAAATAATCAAAGATACACAGATAATTTATATAAATTACTACATAGGGATGGTTATTTAAGAAGAGATTGTCAAAGATTAATTAACCAAGATAGGAACGTATTTGCGGCATCAATGGTATCTTCTGGAGATGCAGATGCAATGATTACTGGAGTTACTAGACCATTTGGTCGATGCTTTAATGACATTACAAAAGTTATATCATCAAAAAATGATCAAAGTTTTTTATCTATGTCTATGATGGTATCAAAAGAAAGAACTGTTTTTATTGGGGATGTTAACATACATGACACTCCAAATGCCGAACAATTGGCTAATATAGCAATAGGTATTGCTAGTACAGTTAAAGAACTTGGTTACAAACCTCGTGTAGCTTTATTGTCATTTTCTAATTTTGGAAATTTGTCTAGACCTAGTTCTAAAGATTTAAAAGAAGCAGTAAATATACTTGAGAAAAAAAAGGTTGATTTTGAATTTGACGGTGAGATGACACCAGAAGTTGCTTTAGATTATGATTTAATAAAAGAGAATTATCCATTTTGTAGACTATCAGGTCCAGCTAACGTTTTAATAATGCCAAGTCTTCTTGCTGCAAATATATCTTTTAAATTATTACAAAAACTTAGTGGAGGATCAATCCTAGGCCCTCTTATGATAGGAGGAGAAAAACCATTTCAGATAGTTCAAATGGGTTCATCTGTATCAGACATCGTTAACTCCGCATCAATAGCTACTTATAATGCAATTTTTTCAAAATGAAAAAAATTGCTACAAAATTGATTTAAGAGAAATTTTAGGGCGTGCCCCAATATATTTTATGATTTCTGAAGCAGCCTTATTTCCCAAATGTCCACAATTTTCAATTGGGTATTTTTTTATTAAACCAAACAAAAAGCCCGAAGCGAATAAATCACCTGCACCTGTCGTATCAACCAATTCTTCTATGAATACAGGATCTATATGATATTCAGATTTATTTTTAAACACAATAGAGCCTCTTGCTCCTAAAGTAATTGCACCAACATCAACATTATTTTTAACATTATTAATACTTTCTATTAAATCTAGTTGATACAAACTTTTAATCTCGTGTTCATTTGCAAATATAATATCTACAAATTCTCCTATTAAATTTATAAAATCTTTTCTATGTCTGTCGACACAAAATAAATCTGATAAACTTAAAGCAACTTTCTTATGTAGAGATTTTGCTAAATTACAGCAATTATATATTGCCTTTTTTGCCTCAGGTTGATCAAACAAGTATCCTTCTATATAAATCATACTACTATCAATAATGAATTGTTCGTCAAAAGAGTTGATATTGAATTTGTTACTAGCTCCTAAAAACGTATTCATACTTCTCTCTGCATCAGGAGTAACCAAAATAATACTTTTTGAAGTTTTTTCCCTAACTTGAAAATCTTTATATTTGAAAAATATACCAGAATTATTAAGGTCTTTTAAGAACAAGTCACCATATCTATCATTACCAATTTGTCCTATAAATGAACATTTCCCTCCAAATGATTTAAATCCTACAGCAGTATTGGCTGCACTGCCTCCAGAAATAATTATTGGATCTTGAATACATTTTAAAATTTTATCAGATAATTCTTCATCAACAAGCTGCATAGAACCCTTAGGTATTTCAAGTTTGTCGAGCGTGTCATAATTTACCTTGGATAAAATATCGACAATTGCATTACCAATAAAACAAATTTCTACTTTAGAATTTTTCATTTAATCCTCGAAATAATTTTTAAATAGACTTCTTGACTAACAATATTTATTTATATGATCTATGAACTATATTCTTATTAAAATTATCTTTGGCATTTGTATAGTTATTTCTATCAATGCATGTCACACCTTTGAACATCAAAACATTTTTATTCAGAATAAGTATAAAAATTCAAATCAAGAGTTATTGGATAAAGAAGATAAAAACTCAAAAATTAATAATAAAAAATCTAAAAAAGATATTGAAATGGCTCCAATAGAAACACCTAAGAAAATAGAAGAAGTTCAAAAACTAGCCTTACAAAAAAATGTTAAAGTACCAAAATCTAAAAAGTTTAACATTAAAAAAATTTTAAATTTGGATGAATTAAAACTAATTGAAATGCTTGGTAAAAGTGACTTCATAAAAGAAGAAGGAAAATTAAAAAACTACCAATATTATTTTGAAGAATGTTTTTTGGATGTGTTTTTACTTAGAAAGGATGACAATTATATTGTAAACTATATTGAAACAAGACCTACAAAATTAAATGGTGCAATTGATATTAATGAATGCCTTAAAGAAATAAACAATATAATGAATTAGTTTATCTTATCCGCCGTTTTCTAAAACATCTGCAAGAGAATATAAACCAGGCTTTGCCCTGGTGGCGGCCCAATAAGACGCACGAAGAGCTCCAGAGGCAAAAATTGACCTGTCTGTAGCTTTATGAGCTAATTCTATTCTCTCACCTGAGTTACAAAATAATACTGAATGTTCACCAACAACGTCACCGCCCCTTAAAACTGCAAAACCTATTTCATCTGCTTTTCTTTTTCCAACTAAACCATCACGTGAAATAGTTTTAACATCTGACAATTCTTGGTGCCTTGCATCAGCAGCTGATTTTCCAAGTAATAATGCTGTCCCTGAAGGAGAGTCAACTTTCTGTTTATGATGCATCTCTAGCACTTCAACATCCCAATCAAAGCCAAGTGTTTTTGTAGCTTTTGAAACTAAACTAGACAATAAAGTTACACCTATTGAAAAATTTGCAGAATAAACAATTGGTATTTTTTTTGATAAAAAAAGTAATTCCTTTTCTTGATCATCGTTTAAACCAGTAGTGCCAATCACTATTGACATGTTGTTTTTGTAACACTCTTTTGCATGAAACATTGTTGCATCTGGAACAGTAAAATCGATTAGTACATTAGAGTTTTGAAACAATAACAAAGGTTCAGCATTAATTACTTTGTTAATTTTACTTTTACCCGCAAACAAACCAATATCAATTCCTATCTCTTCCTCATTTGGTAAACATGTTGCTGATGCTATTTCATATTTAGAGTTTTCTAGTATGAGACTCAGTAGCGTTTTGCCCATCCTGCCATTACAACCAGGAATGGAAATAGATATTTTATTCATTGTAATCTCTTTTATTATTTAAGTAATTAAGTATACAGTGATTTTAAATTATTGAATTAATTTTTTAAACCTACTTGTCTTGGGACTAATTTTTTCTAATCCTAGATCTTTAATTTGATTAAATAGATCTTCTTGTTTTCTTGATAGACCAACTGGCGTTTCAACATTGATTTGTACATATTGATCGCCTCTAGTTCCACCACGTAATCCGGGCATCCCTTTTCCTTTCATTCGTAAACGAGTACCACTTTGTGTTCCAGCACCTAAATTCATTTTTGCTTTTGATCCATCAATACACGGAACTTGAATTGAATTACCTAAAACAGCATCAATAAAATTAACTGGCACTTCAATGAAGGTGTCTTTCCCATCTCTTTGAAAAAGAGAGTGGTCTTTTATATCAATAAAAATATACAAATCGCCAGCTGATGATCCTCTTGGGCCAGCTTCCCCCTCACCAGAAAGGCGAATGCGAGTTCCATTATCTACACCAGATGGGACATTTACTGATAGTTTTTTGTTTTTATTTACCCGACCTTGACCTTTACAAGATCTGCATGGGTCCCCAATTAATTCTCCAGCACCAGAGCATGCAGCACAAGTTCTTTCTATTGTAAAAAAACCTTGTTGAGCTCTTACTTTCCCATAACCACCACATTGACTACATTGTTTTGGTTGTGAACCTTTGTTAGCTCCTGTTCCATTACATGTTTCACATTTTCCAGGGACTGTTAGAGAGATTTCAACTTGGTCGCCAGAAAAAGCTTGTTCAAGAGAAATAGATAAATCATACCTTAAATCTGACCCACTAGAAGCAGATCTTCTTCTTGAGTCACCTCCCATACCAAACATATCCTCAAAAATATCTGAAAATCCACCAGTACCAAAACCTGAAAATCCACCACCAGGGCTTCCTCCACCACCTTGAGAAAATGCAGCGTGACCAAATTGGTCGTAGGCGGCCTTTTTTTGAGGATCTTTTAAAACCTCATAAGACTCTGATATTTCTTTAAATCTCTCTTCTGCTTTTTTATCACCAGGGTTTCTATCGGGGTGATATTTCATAGCTAATTTACGATAAGAAGATTTTATTTCACTGTCTGAAGCAGATTTAGATAAACCTAGTATATCGTAATAATCACGTGCCATAAATTATGCCTTAAGTTTATCTTTAATTTATTTAAGAAGCGTCTTTCTTTTCTTCATTATCTTTAACTTCTTCGAAATCAGCATCTACAACATCTTCTTTATTTTCACTAGAATTATTTGTTGTGTCTTCACTCTCAGCATTATTTGCTTCATTTGCTTTATAAGCAGCTTCTCCCATCTTCATCATAACTGCTGATAAGGCGGATGTTTTTTCTTTTATAATTGAAACATCTTCACCTTCTAAAGCTGTTTTAAGTTCAGAAACAGCGTCCTCAACTTCTTTTTTTGGACCTTGCTCAGCTTTATCACCTAAATCAGTTAGTGATTTTTCTGCTCCGTGTATCATCGATTCAGCTTGATTTCTAGTATCAATCACTTCTCGTTTTTCTTTGTCTGCTTCAGCATTATCCTCAGCTTCTTTTACCATTCTTTCTATTTCATTTTCATCGAGGCCGCCAGATGCTTGTATTGTAATGTTATGAGCTTTTCCAGTTGCTTTATCTTGAGCGCTTACATTAACAATACCATTGGCATCAATGTCAAATGTAACTTCAATCTGAGGAACTCCTCTTGGAGCAGGCGCAATCCCCTCTAAGTTAAATTCACCTAATGATTTATTGTCAGAAGCCAACTCTCTTTCACCCTGAGAAACTCTAATTGTAACAGCAGATTGATTATCTTCTGCAGTTGAAAAAGTTTGAGATTTTTTAGAAGGAATAGTTGTATTTCTGTCTATTAATCTTGTAAACACACCACCTAATGTCTCTATACCTAAAGATAATGGAGTAACATCTAGTAAGAGCACATCTTTTACATCCCCCATCAAAACTCCACCTTGGATTGCCGCGCCTGAAGCAACAACTTCATCCGGATTGACTCCTCTATGAGGTTCTGTCTTAAAAAATGAAGTCACAGCCTCGATTATTTTTGGCATTCTAGTCATTCCACCAACGAGAATAACCTCATCAATATCACTTGCATTTATACCAGCGTCTTTCAAAGCAGCTTTACAAGGTTTTATGCTTTTTGTAATGAGATCATCTACAATACTCTCAAACTGTGATCTTGTTAATTTCACATTTAGATGTTTTGGACCACTTGCATCAGCAGTTACAAATGGAAGATTGATATCAGTTTGGGCTGCACTAGAGAGTTCTATTTTAGCTTTTTCTGCAGCCTCTTTCATTCTTTGAAGAGCTAATTTATCAGTTCTTAGGTCAATTCCATTTTCTTTTTTGAATTGTTCTGCGATGTAGTCTATTATTCTTTGGTCAAAATCCTCTCCACCTAAAAATGTATCTCCATTTGTTGACTTTACCTCAAAAACACCATCTCCAACTTCTAGAATTGAAACATCAAATGTTCCACCGCCTAAATCATAAACTGCGATTGTACCACTCTCTTTTTTGTCAAGACCATAAGCAAGAGCTGCTGCAGTTGGTTCATTTATAATTCTAAGAACTTCTAAACCAGCAATTTTCCCAGCATCTTTTGTGGCTTGTCTTTGTGCATCATTAAAGTAAGCAGGAACTGTAATAACAGCTTTTTCAACTTTCTCTCCAAGGAAAGCTTCGGCATCTTCTTTGAGTTTTCTCAAAATAAAGCTAGAAACTTCGGAAGGTGCATAATCTTGTCCATTAGCTTGAACCCAAGCATCACCATTTTTAGCGGAGATAATTTTATATGGAACTAATTCAGAAAATTTTTTAGAGTATTCATCATTATGTCTTCGCCCAATCAATCTTTTGATAGCAAATAGAGTATTTTCGGGATTTGTTACCGCCTGTCTTTTCGCAGGCTGCCCTACCAAACGTTCTTCATCTGTAATTCCAACCATAGAAGGTGTAGTTCTAGCTCCTTCACTGTTTTCAATAATTTTAGGTGATTTACCATCCATAACAGATACACAAGAATTCGTTGTACCTAAATCAATACCAATAACCTTTGCCATTAATGCACTCCCTGACTACTGAATTTTATATAATAATTCTTTCCATAAATATTAATGAATCTTATATGGGTTAAGTTGTTGAATTTACAAGATTATAAATAAAAAATTATTTAAATTTTCTTTTCGTCACTACTTTTTTCCATGGATTTTTCATCAGGTTTTTTTGATATACCTACCATTGCTGGCCTTACAAGTCTGTCATGTAAAAGATACCCTTTTTGTGTTACTTCAACTACATAACCAGGATCCTTTTCAGTTGTGGGCACTTCAAACATTGCTTGATGAAAGTTATAATCAAATTTTTCATTTAAAGGTGATATTTCTTTTAAATTATGTTTTACAAATGTATTTATAATTTCTTTCTCAACAATTTCTAACCCAATAATTAAATTTTTAACTGGCTCGGAAAGTACAGATTTGTCATCAGGAACAGCCTTCAGCGCTCTTTGAAGATTATCAACTGATGATACTAAATCTCTTACAAAAGACATATGACTATATCTTTTAGCATCTGCAATTTCTTTTGTAGTTCTTTTTCTTAAATTTTCGCTATCAGCTAAACTTCTCAATAGTTGATCTTTAAGTTCTTGGATTTCATTTTTTTGGTTTTCGACAGTATCCTCAATTGAAATATCTTCGTCACTATTTTTATCTACATTAACTGCTTTAATATCAGTCTCTTGGTCAATTTTAACATTTTCCTCATCCGAAGAATTTTTATTTATATTATCTTTATTTGATGACATCTTGCTTTTAGACAATTTTAAACTCCAGATATATTTACGATGTTTATGACATAATAAATATTGTATTGATTTACAAGAGTTAAAAATTTATAAAGTCTTAAAACAAATTTTCTATGAAATTGTAAAAATTATCAACTTTAACTATTGTTTAAAAAATCTATGTTTAAAAGACCATCAAATAGAAATTTCGACCAAATTAGAGATATAATACTTGAGGCAAACATATCACCTTATGCTGAAGGTTCGTGTATTGCAAAGTTTGGAAATACTCACGTATTATGCACTGCTTCAATCGAAAATAAATTACCCATATGGCTCAGAAATTCAGGTAAAGGTTGGATTACAGCTGAGTATGGAATGCTACCAAGATCCACACATTCCAGAATGGATAGAGAGGTTACAAAAGGAAAACCTTCGGGCCGAACTCAAGAAATTCAAAGATTAATTGGTAGATCTCTTAGATCAGTTGTTGATTTGAAGAAATTAGCTGAATATCAGATTAAAATAGATTGTGATGTAATCCAAGCTGATGGAGGCACAAGAACTGCTTCTATAACAGGAGCCTGGGTGGCACTTTATCAATCAATTAACTATTTACTCAAAACAGGTAAATTATCAGAAAATCCAATTATTGATCAAGTTGCAGCGATATCCTGTGGTATTTGTGAAAATCAAGAATTGGTTGATTTAGACTATAAAGAGGATTCAAGCGCAGAGACTGATGGAAACTTTGTTATGACAGCTAACAATGGCATTGTGGAGATACAAACAACTGCAGAAGAAAAACCCTTCAAGAAAGAACAGTTTCAAAGACTGTTAAATCTTGCTGAAACATGTACAAAAAATATCTTTGAAATTCAAAAAGATGCTTTAGGTCTAAATTAAGATTTATGAATAAATATAAATTTAATAACAAGAAAATAGTAATTGCTAGTCATAATAATGGTAAGGTTGAAGAAATTAAAATTTTATTGAGACCTCTAAAAATTGAGGTTCTATCGGCAGATGATTTTAATTTAAAGGAGCCTATAGAAGATGGTTTCTCATTTGAAGAAAACTCGCTAATAAAATCATCATATGTCTGTAATAGTACCGGTATCCCAAGTTTGTCAGATGATAGTGGTATTTGCTTTTCTGATTTAAATAATGAACCTGGTATTTATTCTGCAAGGTGGGCAGGAAAAAGTAAAGATTTTAATCTTGCAATGTTTAAGATTAATGAATCAATAAATAAAGTAAAAAACCCAAATTATAACTGTTTTTTTGTTTGTGCTCTGTCACTTAGTTGGCCTAATGGAAATCACGTAACCGTATCAGGAAAAATTGATGGTAAATTTTCATGGCCACCAAAGGGCAATCTAGGATTTGGTTATGATCCAATCTTTAAACCATTGGGATATAATAAAACGTTCGCAGAAATGGAACCAGAATTCAAACATAATATCAGCCACCGAGCTTTAGCTTTTAAAAAATTAATAGCTATATGTTTTCCTGGGTTAAAAAATTGATTAGAAATAACGAAAAACTTTTAAGCTTGTACGTCCACTGGCCTTACTGTGAGGCAAAATGTCCATATTGTGATTTTAATTCTCATGTAAACGAAATAGTTGACGAAAAACAATGGATAAAATCTTATGAAAATCAACTAATCTACATGAAAGAAGAGTTATTAAAAAATGACATTGATTTTAAAGATTTAAATACTGTTTTCTTTGGAGGTGGAACTCCCTCTTTAATGCCTTTAGAAATAATAGAAAGTATTCTTGATGTTTCTTGCAATATTTTTGGT
>QBXO01000023.1 GCA_003284565.1 SAR116 cluster bacterium AG-321-K23 | reverse complement strand
TGTCGAGCTATAATCAAATTGATTTTGATACAACATCAAACAATTCATCATATGGACCAGGATTTCTCAGAGCAAAACAGAACGGAATCAGAAATCTTGATGTTTACAAAAATTCACAATTTGAGAAAAGTTCATCTAGCTCCAATTTTAATCTTAGTGTTGGCCAAAGAGTCTTTCATCAAAAATTTGGCATGGGTCTTATTATTTCCTCAGATGGAGATAAACTGAATATAAATTTTGATAAAGCTGGTGAAAAGAAAGTAGTATCTAGTTTTGTTAAGATAATAGAATAATACACTTAGTTATGGATTTGTGGTCAATTAGAATTATTGTAGAAGATAAGTTTAAAGAATTATTTTCTGAATATTTTGAAGATTTTGATGGATATTTGTCATCTAGTTTGTTTCAGGATAACGACTTAGACAGCAAATACAATAAAGGCAAATCTAATAATTTAATAACGAATAAATTAGGTGAGTTTCACCAAAATAAATACTGGATATTAGAAATTCTTCTTGAAAAAAAACCTGAAAAAAAAATTATTAATACAAATTTAAATTACCTTTTTAAACAATTTAATCAAAATAAATTTTATGATTACAATGAAAAAAATAATGATAAAGGATTTTTAAATAAAATTTATATATCAAAAATTATTAATAAAGATTGGCTTAAAGAAAATAGATCATCATTTCCTTCTATAAATATTGATAACTTTTACATTTATGGTTCTCATATTAAAAAAAAATGTTCTGAAAATAAAATACCAATTAAAATAGATGCCTCCTTTGCATTTGGAACTGGATCTCATGAAACTACAAAGAGTTGCTTAAATTCCTTAACTTATTTATCAAAAATTTATAATCCAAAATCAGTGTTAGATTACGGTTGTGGAACAGGAATTCTTGGAATAGCATCAAAAAAAATTTTAAAAAATAATAAAATTACCTTTGTTGATATAGATATAAATGCATTAAAACTTACAAAAATAAATCTTAGATTAAATAATATTATTAGCAGAAAAATCTTTCTTTCTAAGTCAAATACAATGAAAAATTTCAACAAAAAAAAATATTATGATTTGATTTTTGCTAATATTCTTTTTAGCCCTCTAATAAGTTTAGCGCCTAAACTTAGATATATATCGAAGCCAAATTGTTTTATAATTTTATCAGGGTTTTTAAGTAATCAAATTACAAATATAGTTAATAAATATAAATTATTTGGGTTTAAATTGAAAAAAAAAATCATTATAAACGGGTGGGGAACGATAATAATGAGACGTCATTTTTAATTAAAGAGAAAACTTTGAGTAAAAAATTAAAATTATTAATAGATAATATGAAGTTAAAAAAACAAGACGCATTTTTAGTTCCTAGAGCTGATATGTATTCTGCTGAAGAAGTTCCACACAATGAAGAGCGTTTAAAATATATTTCAAATTTTTCTGGTTCTGCTGGGTATGCAGTTATATCTGCTAATTCATATGTAAAATCTGTTATTTTTAGTGACGGTCGTTATGAACTTCAATTAAAAAGAGAAGTAGATCCAAAAAATTTTGATTGTCTTAACGGTGGTTTTAAAGAAGTTTGTTTTTTCTTAAATGAAAATAAAAAAAAACTTAAAAATATTGCGATTGATCCTTGGCTGTTAACATTAAAGCAATATGAATTATTAAAAAGTTTACTTAAAGGATCAAAAATAAGGTTTGAACTTGTTGATAAAAACTTAATTGATGAAATATGGGTTAAAAAAAAATTTGTTCTTAATGATAAAATTTTTGAAATCCCTTACCAAATTAGTGGTGAGCCTACTTCTTCAAAAATAAATCGACTTAAAAAAATAATAAAAAATAATAATTGTGATTTTTATATCTTATTTAACCCTCCCGGTTTTTCATGGTTGCTCAATATCAGAGGAACAGATCTAAGGTATACCCCAGTCATCAGATCTTTTTGTGTTATTTCAAAAACTGGAGAAGTCCTTATTTTTACAAAAAATCATACGCTTAAGAAATTTTT
This sequence comes from SAR116 cluster bacterium AG-321-K23, assembly GCA_003284565.1. Classification (GTDB taxonomy): domain Bacteria; phylum Pseudomonadota; class Alphaproteobacteria; order Puniceispirillales; family Marisalimonadaceae; genus Marisalimonas. Next base: position 26,625 of record QBXO01000023.1, on the reverse strand, counting down.
TTCTAAAAATAAGCAAATAAAAATTTATAAATTAGATGATTTTTATAATTTGTTTTTAAATTTTAATAATAAAAAATTTCTTATTGATCCAAATTTTTTACCTTTAAAAATTTATGATATTTTAAAGGAAAATGATTTATCATATCAAATTATCAATTGCCCAGTAGATAAGTTTAAAGCCATAAAAAATCCTGTAGAATTAAGTGGATTTAAAAATGCTCATCTAAAAGACGGTTTAGCTATATTAAAATTCTTATTATGGTTTGAGAAAAATGTTAATTCAAACAAACTAACTGAGATCTGCTTGTCTCGGAAACTTTTTGATATTCGTTCTTTAGACAAAACATTCATTTGTGAGAGTTTTGCAACAATTTCAGCATTTGCAGATAATGGAGCAATTATACACTACAAAGCAAATATTTCTTCTAATAAAAAAATTGATGAAAGTAGTCTATATTTAATTGACACAGGTGCTCATTATTTAGATGGAACTACGGATATAACTCGTACTCTTTTAGTTGGGGAAGTTAAATCCCAAATGTTAGACGATTATACTTTAGTTTTAAAAGGGCACATTGCAATTTCATCTGCCTCTTTCCCTGTAGGAACTAAAGGAAGGGAATTAGATACTTTAGGTAGGGTGGCGCTATGGTCTGACGGTAAAGATTATGCTCACGGAACAGGACATGGGGTAGGTCATGTATTAAGTGTGCATGAAGGACCAATTTCAATTTCTAAAATATCTGAATGTTTTATTAAAGCAGGCATGGTGATTTCTAACGAACCAGGATATTATAAAAAAGGTGAGTACGGTATTAGAATTGAAAATTTAGAGGTTGTAAAAGAAAAGGCTAATAAAAATTTTTTATGTTTTGAAAATTTAACTAGAGTTCCTTTAGAATTAAATCTAATCAATAAGAAAATGTTGTCTTCGTTTGAGATTAATTGGATTAATAATTACCATAAGAAAGTATATCAAGATTTATCAAAATTAATTGACAAAAATGATAAAGATTTACTTTTATTTTTAAAAAGAAAAACTATAGCAATTTAAACGTCAATTTTTTTTATTATTTCAACCCACTCATTTTCATTTATTATTGGGATGTTTAATTCTTTAGCTTTTTTTGCTTTGGAGCCAGGTTGCTCACCGACAATTACATAATCCGTATTCTTAGAAACAGAGCTACTTACTTTTGCTCCTAAGTTATTTAGTTTTTGTTTTGCTTCATCACGACTCATTGTATCTAATGTACCAGTCAATACTACAATTTTGTCCTTATAAGGTGAATTAATTAATTTTTGTTCAACATTTTCAATTCTTATACAATTCAAGAGTTCTTTTAACATTATAAGATTAGAGGAATTATTAAAAAATAAGATTATATCCTCAGCAATATTCTCACCAATTTGATCAATTGAGACAAGCTTTTGGAATGAATCAGAGAACTTATCATTAGCTTTTTCCATTTCACTGCAAAAATTTTCAATAGAATTGTAATTTAAAGCTAATAATTTAGCATTATTTTCACCAATCTGTTTAATACCTAGAGCATAAATTAACTTATCTAATGTAATTATTTTCTTAGACTCAATAGAGTTTAAAAGATTATAAACAGATAATTTGCCTAAGCCTTCACGTTTTTCCAACAATTCTTTATATTTATAAATTTTAAAAATATCACTAAAATCATTTATGATTTTTTCTTTGAAGAGCATGCCTATTAATTTATCTCCTAAACCTTCAATGTTAAAAGCGTTTTTAGAAACAAAGTGCTTTAATTTTTCAACTGTTTGAGAAGGGCAATTCACTCCAGAAAGACATCTTCTAATTGCTTCACTTTTTGGTTTATATGTTTTACCGCCACATGATGGACAAAAATTAGGTGGAACATAAACCTTAGAATTGTTTTGTCTTCTTTCTTTTATTACTTCAGTAACTTGTGGAATTACATCTCCAGCACGCTGGATTTTTACAATGTCTCCTTCTCTAATATCTTTTCTTGAAATTTCGTCTTCGTTATGGAGTGTTACGTTTGAAACTAGCACCCCACCGACTTTTACAGGTTTTAATTTACCAACTGGTGTAAGAGCTCCAGTTCTGCCAACTTGTGTTTCTATATTTAAAAGTATAGTTTCTACTATTTCAGGGGGAAGTTTGTGAGCAATAGCCCATCTTGGAGATCTAGATAAATTTCCTAACCTTTCTTGTAAAATTCTATCATTCACCTTGTATACAAGACCATCAATTTCATAATCTAACTCATTTCTTTTAGATATCATCAAAGAATAAAATTTTTTTATATCTTCAATGCTACTTGCTTTAAGGTTTTCTTGGTTTGTATTGACACCCATTTGTTTAAATTTTTTTAAAAGATCAAACTGAGTTTTAAAATTAAAGTCATTTGTATATTCACCTACGGAGAAGGCATAAAAATTTAACTTTCGTTCTTTTAAAATATTTATGTCTTTTTGTCGTATAGATCCTGCAGCAGCATTTCTAGAATTAGCAAAAACTTTTCCATTTTTTTCTATTTGTAACTTGTTAAGTTTTTCAAAATTAGCTTTTTTCATATAGATTTCACCTCTTATCTCTATGAGATCTGGGTAATTACCTTTTAATTTATGTGGTATATCTTTAATGGTCTTGACGTTATCAGTTACTATCTCGCCTATTTTACCATCTCCTCTAGTAACAGCATGAAATAAATTTCCATTTACATATAGAAGTGATATTGACAGACCATCAATTTTTGGTTCACACATAAAATCTATCTGAAAATTTTTTTTTAGATTTAAAAATTTTAGAGTTCTCTCAATGAATTCATTCACATCTTCGAAAGAAAAAGCGTTAGTAAGTGAAGTCATTTGTTTTCGATGATTATATTTTTGGAATTGATTGGAGGTTTGTGAGCCAATATTTTTGCGCTCTAAAAACTTAAAGCTTGGATTTTCACTAATTATAGTATCATATTCTCGACAGAGGTTATCATATTCAAAATCGGAAATTTTTGGACTATCCTCAGAATGGTATTTATTATCGTGAAAATCAATATCATTTTTTAATTGATTTAATTTATTGAAAATTTTTATGTCCATTAGCCTAATTATCTAAAAGTTTTTGAGCTGCTTCTCTAGCTTCATTTGTTATGGCTTGTCCAGAAACCATTCGTGCTATTTCTTCAACTCTTTCGTTTGTCTTCAATTCAGTAACATTAGAAATTGTTTTATTTTGAATTTCTTGTTTTTTTATAAGGTAATGATTGTGTCCTTTAGAAGTGACTTGTGGTGAATGTGTTACAACTAATGTTTGATACGTTTTTCCTAATTTAGCCAATCTTAGACCAACAGCATTTGCAGCTGAACCACCGATACCAGAGTCAATTTCATCAAAAATAATTGTTCTATTTTGCATTTCAGTTTCAAGTACAACCTTAATAGCCAGTAAAAATCTTGATAGTTCACCGCCAGATGCAATTTTATTAATTGGTTTTTTTTCCATTCCTATATTGGTTGAGGCATAAAATATTACCTTATCAATTCCATCAATAGAGCAATTCTCAAAATCAATTTCTTCAAATTTAATTTCAAAATTAGCATTTTCTAATTTTAAGTAAGGGAGTTCCTTATTGATTTTCTCTGATAAATTAGTTGCGGATTTTTTTCTACTCTCTGATAACAATTTACTGTTTGATATAAAATTTTCTTTAGCTTTATTATAGTTCTCTTTAAGTTCATTTAAGTTTAAGTTATTTATATTAAGTTCTTCCAACTTTTTCTCTAATTCTGACTTTATTTCTATCAAGTCATCAACTTCACACTTGTGTTTTCTTGCTTGTGAACGTAATTCATGAAGCCTATCGTCAATGGTTTCTAAGTTATCTGTTTTTTCATTTAAGTCTGTGCTTTTTCTGTTTACAAATATCTTTAATTCCTCAATTTCTGCTTTAGTTCTATAAATCGCTTCAATGGCTTCTTCTAAATTAGGTTGTATATAAGATTTTAGGTCATCAAATTCTTTTAATAATTTATTAATTAAATCCTCTAAGCCATTTTCATCTTCTATTATAGATTTAGCCTTAATTATTGTATTATAAATTTTTTCACGATTACTTAAAAATTGTTTGGCCTGATTCAATTCTGCTTCTTCCCCATTTTTAGGATCTAATATAATCAGTTGATTTAATGAATCTTTTATCCATTCACTATCATCATTTAATTCCTGTTCCTTCTTTTCTGTTTCTCTAATAAAATTTTTTAATTTCTTCATCTCATTAAAAGAAAATTTAGTATTGTCAATTAACTTTAAGTGGTTAGAAAAATCATCTAAAAGTGATAAATGTGTTTTTATATCTAAAAGACCTTTATCTTCAAATTGACCTTGAATCTCGATTAAATTATCAGTTATCTCTACAAGTGCACTTCTTGTGATAATTGTATCATTAACTAAACATTTTGATTTTCCATCTGCTTTAATCTGACGTCTAATTATTAGTTCATCTTCAAATTCTATGTCATATTTTTGTATAACTTTAATGACTGGATGTTTTTCACTAATTTGAAATATTGCCGTTACTGAAGCATCAGTTTTCCCATGTCTAATTAAGTTAAAATCAACTCTATTTCCAACAATTAAACCTAGGCTATCAAGTAGAATTGATTTGCCAGTTCCTGTTTCTCCTGTCAAAACTGATAGGCCCTTTTTAAATTCTATCTTAATTGTTTCTATAAGAACAATATTTTTTACTATTAACTCTTTAAGCATTTTCTATTCAAAAAAATCTTTTAAATAATTTATGATTGAAAATTTATTTTTTTCATTAAGATCAAGTTCAAATTTTTTTTGAAATAATTTCTTATTAAGTTTTGTCCAATCATTATTTGGAAAATTATAATCCAAAATGGCACTACTTTTAATTGCTTCCTCTTTTAGTCCAATCATTAAAAGAGCCTCACTTAATCTAAAAAGTGTTTCTGGTACAACAGAAGTATTTTGATAATTTTGTAATACGAATTTAAACCTATTTATTGAACTTGCTGGAGCACCTTTTTTTAAATAAAACTTTCCAATATTCAATTCGTTTTTTGCTAGATTGTTTTTTAAAAATTGTATCTTAAGTCTAGAGTCTTTTGCATATTTTGAATTAGGATATTTTGAATTAATTAATTTAAAAGAATTTAGGGCTTTAATTGACAGCCCTGGATCTCTTCCTTCACTCGATACTTGAACGTAGTAACACATAGCCATTAAATAGTGTGCATATTGTGTTGGTTCACCTTTTGGGTTCATTTCTATGAATTTTCTTAATTTATTTATTGCTTTATTAAGTTCATTATTTTCAAAAAGGGAATAAGCAGACATTATTTCAGATTTTGTTGCTAACGAAGAAAAAGGATAATTAAGAAAAACTTCATCAAACTCTGAAATTGCTTTTTTGAAATCGCCCTTTTCAATTGAAGCCAGGCCTTTTGAATAAATTTGTTTATCTGACAATTGCTGAACATCATCTTTTTTATTAACAGAACTACAATTTAATAAAATTAATGCTATTGAAAATATTTGTAAAATAATCAGGTATCTTTTTTTGATATTTCTCATAATAAATTTTCTAATTTATTGTCTAAATTTTAAATTTTATTATTAATAACTTGGTTTGTATATCAAAAATTCAATAACTATTCAAAAATGTTAAGCTACACAAGTAATTTTGTGTGGGGAGACGTTCTCATCAACTAAATTAAAAAAATTGTTAGGTTGTTTTTCAGTAAAAATATCTTCTATAATGTAATTATCTTTATTTTTAAGGATTTCTTTAATAAGTAATTGATTTAAATTATGTCCTGGAGCAAAACAATTGACTGTTCCAATCAAGGGCATACCCAATAAATAGAAATCACCAATACAATCTAACGTTTTGTGTTTTACAAACTCTTTCTCTATTCTAAGACCATCTGGATTTAGTATTTTATGTTTATCCACAACAATCGCATTATTTAAATTACCGCCTATAGCAAGGCCAGCGATTCTCATCTTTTCAATATCTTCAAAAAGAGTATATGTTCTAGCCATCGATAAATTTTTAATAAAATTATCTTTGGAGTGTTTATAAAAATATTGTGATTTACCAATAATTGTTTTTGGGTAATCAATAGTAATATTAATTGATAAATAGTTAGATGGTGTAATAGAAATAAATCTATCTCCATGTTTAACCTTTACTTTTCTAACTATTTTAAGAACTTTTTTCATTTGATGTTGAACTTTTAGACCTGTATTAACAAATTTTTTAACATACTCAGAAGAGCTACCATCTAACGCGGGTAATTCTGAAGAATTAATTTTAACAATAGCATTGTCAATACCAAATGCACTAAAAGTAGCCATTAAATGCTCAATCGTTGAGACGGAAACACCACTAACATTTTGTATCTTAGTGCATAAACTTGATTCAACGACGTTTGCCATATCAACTTTAATTTTATTGTTGCTTTTTACATCAGTTCTTTCAAAAATAATGCCTGTATTCACTTCAGCTGGCTCTATGCTCATTGATACAGCTCTTCCGTTATGAACACCAACACCAGAAAAGTTAATTTTTCTTTTTATCGTGTTTTGAAGTAGATTATGATCAATAATACTTTTTTTTACAAAATTCATATTTAATACCTTTGATATATGTCTACATATCTTTTGTATTAAATACAAATAACATATAATTACGAAATATTTCAGTCTACATTAGTTTGCCTGTCTTCTTAAAAAAGCTGGTATTTCCAACACTTTTTCGTCAATATCTTTATTTTGTTGTTCTATATCTGTTAGGTCAATTTGATGATTAATTGACACACTTTTAGGTTGGGTATTAAATAAATCAAGATCATCAGTATTGATTTCAGTTTTTTTTGCAACTTTATTTAGCTCAAAATATTTATCATCAGATTTTTCATTTTGTACTTTGTCATCTTTTAACAATATTTCTGGTTGTTTTACATCATCACTTAGATCTTCATTTATTAACATTTCCTTTTCTGGGTTAAGATTAGGTTCTACTTTTAAATCATTAGTTTTTTTGGTCCCAAATAAAGATGAAACACGATTAAGTAAAGATTGAGGTTTCGATTGAGTGAATTTATTTTCAGGTTTTTGTTCAAAAAGTCTTTTTAGTTCGTCCTCACTATTTTCCGAACTCAAAAAATTTTCACTTTCATTTTCTGTGCCTTTATTATCTCCTAATTTATTAATTTCTGTTTCTAAATCTATTTGATCAACTGTGTCTTTATCTAAATGATCTAATTTATTATTAATTGAAGAACTATCTAAACTAATTTCAAAGGTCTCTGTTTCTGTATTTGAGTTAAGTGTTTTGCTTGTTACCTCATCGTCATTTATTTGATTTTGTGAATGAATTAAATTTTCAGTTCTGTTTATACCAGTTGCAACAACAGAGACTCTCAATATACCTTCCAAGTTATTATCAATGGACGAACCAAAAATAATATTTGCATGCTCATCCACTTCATTCCTTATTTTGCTTGCAGCTTCATCTACCTCAAATAAAGCCATATCCGGGCCACCTTGAATATTAAGTAAAATTGATTTAGCCCCTTTTATGTTAGTATCATCCAAAAGAGGATTATTAAGAGCAGCTTGTGCAGCATTTTTAGCTCTATTTTCACCTGAACTTTCGCCTGTCCCCATCATTGCTTTGCCCATATTACCCATAACTGTTTTAATATCTGCAAAGTCTAAATTAATCATTCCTGGATTTGTAATTAAATTTGTAATTCCACAAATGCCTTGATATAGGACATCGTCAGCCATTTTAAATGCTTCTGCAAATGTTGTTTTTTCATTGGCAATTTTAAAAAGGTTCTGATTAGGGATTACTATTAATGTATCAACACTTTCTTTTAGTAAAGATAAGCTACTTTCAGCAACCTCCATTCTCTTTTTACCCTCAAAATCAAAAGGTTTAGTTACTACTGCAACAGTTAATATACCTTTTTCTTTTGCTGCTTTAGCTATTACTGGGGCAGCGCCGGATCCTGTGCCACCACCCATACCTGTAGCTATGAATAACATATTAACGTCACTTAACTCAGCAATTATTTCTTCTATTGATTCATCAGCTGCCCTTCTTCCAGTTTCTGCATCAGAGCCAGCTCCAAGTCCTAAAGTTATATTCTTACCAAGTTGTATTTGTCTTGATGTAAGACTTCTTGATAAAGCTTGTCCGTCAGTATTGGCTACAATAAAATCAATATTTTCTATTTTTTCATTGATCATTGTATTTACTGCGTTACCTCCCGCGCCACCAATGCCAATTACGGATATTTTGGGTTTTGTATCATTAATATTTTCTGGTATTGTTATATTGAGTGTCATTGTCTTCTCCTTCTTAGTTGCTATTTCAAATTAAATCTCATAAATTTTTATCAAACCAATTTCCAACTTTTCCAAAATAATTAAATAACCCCATATTTAATCTTTTTGGGCTTAACGTTTTCTCTTTTTCCAGACTTTTAATTAGTAAACCCGTTAAACAAGCAAAAGTGGGCGTTTGGACAACTTCTGGCAAATCAATCAAACCAATTGGCCTTCCAATCCTTACATTAGATTTGAAGTACTTAGACGCTAGTTCACGAATATTATCTAAATTTGCACCGCCGCCACATAAAACAACTCTATTTACAAAATTTGAATCTGGTTTAAATTGATGTAATCTATCTCGTACAAGTTCAAATATCTCTTCGACTCTAGGTTTTATGATTGCAATTAGCATTGCTTTGGGGATTTTTTGAGTTATTATTTCCCCGTCATCTGAAATTATTGGAATTTCAATATTTATATATTCATCTGTTTCGTTAGAACTTGTCGACCCATGCAGTATTTTAATTTTCTCAGCATCCTCAGACCTTGTTCCAAGTCCTCTAACTATATCACTAGTAATATGTAATCCACCAATAGGTATTGAATCTGAAAAAATTATTTTGTTATTTAAGAAAACCCCAAAACTTGTAATATTTGCTCCTAGGTCAATAACTATAGCTCCATTTTTTCTCTCATCTTGAATCATTGTTGAAATTCCAGATGCCTCCGGGCTTATAAAAAATTTGTCAACAGATAAGTGACACAAATTTATTGCACTCGAGATATTTTTTATTACAGATTTTTGACCATAACTGTAACTGATCTCTACTGTGAGAGTGTTTGTAAAGATACCAATGGGGTTATCTACATATGTGTTATTGTCTAAATAATATTTAATTATAGCTGAGGATAAAATTTCATAGTTATTAATTTCTGGAGGTTTATTAAACTTACATATTTTTAAAATATCACTTTTTTCAACTCTTCCATTTTCTATTTTTAATTTAGTTCTAATAATCTTGGTAACAGGTCTGCCACCCGAAAGATTGCAGATCACATTATTTATTGGAAATCCAGCCATAATTTCAGCCCCTTCAACTGCACGTGCAATTGAATTAGCTATCTCTTTCATATCTGTTACATGACCATTAATCATTCCTAATGACGCATGCTGTCCAAATCCTAATACCCTTATTTGTACATCATTGTTTTTCACGGAAGTGCCGATTAAACAAGAAACTTTACTATTACCGATATCAATAACAGTTAAAATATTTTTAGATTTGGTTATACTATTCATAACAGTCATGACATTTTCTTTTTAAAAATAAGTTTTTTATCAATATTTATTTTACCCAAAATTTTACTATGGTTTCTAAGGTCAATTTCAATTAAACCAAGGTTTAAAATATTCAATTTTTCATTAAGAGAGACAATCTTTTGCCAAGCTTCTCTTACTTTTGTACTTGGCATACGAATTGTTAGTCCTTGATTAAAGTGAATGTCCCATCTTCTTTCATTGACAAAAGTAAGAGACCAAATATTTTTAGCAAAATTTTCATGGATATTTAAAATTTTTAATATGGGACTAATATTTTTATGAGCATTATTACCGATTATAATTGGAAGATTATTTTTAAAATTATTTAATTTTTTTTCTAATATTACTTCTCCATTTTTTGTGATTAAGTTATACCCATATTTATTTTGCCAAATTGCTATTGGTTCTTTTTCTTTTAAAAAGATTTTTATAGTGTCTGGATATATTATTTTAATTGAAGTTTTTTTAACCCAAGTATTTTTAGATATTTCTGCATGCATCTTTTGAATGTTAATATTAAAAATATTAGTATTATTAAAAGATCTTATAATTTTGATAACATCGTTTTTATTAAGGTGTTTGATACCTGAGATTTCAATATTTTTTATTATAAAGCCATTGCTTATAAAAACCTTGTCAAAAAAATCAAATTTTGACCAATTCATAAAGTCATTAGACTTTGAAATCAGATATGGGCCAATCAAAAATATTAGTAAAACAACTAAAATAAATTTGTAAAAAATATTTTTTGAAAAAATTTTTTTCTTTTTATTATTTCCAAAGTCGTTTGTAAGAGTTTTTGATATTATCATTCGTGACGAGCCTCCTCCAGAATAATTTTAATCATATCTTTTAAACCTAGGCCGCAATAAGAAGCCTGTTCTGGGCTAAGTGATGTATGTGTCATTCCAGGTTGAGTATTTAGTTCAAGCATGTATAATTTTTTTTCTTTGGCATCATATCTAAAATCAGTTCTTGAAATTCCTTTACACCCAATTATTTGATGTGCCTTTAAAGCCCATGACATAGCTTTATCATAAATAATTTTAGGAATATCTGCTGGGATTTTATGAAATGAACCATTTTCATCATATTTAGCATTATAATTATAGAATTCTTTTTCATTATCAGTTGTTATTTCGGTAACACATAATGGATTGTCTTTTAGGACTGTCACAGTTAATTCTATTGAACCAACAAATATTTCTGCCATCAATTCTTCATTAATTAATATATTTTTTTGTGGAATTTTTTCTCCACTGTAAACAATATTTACTCCAACTGAACTACCTCCTTTTATTGGTTTGATAACAAACTTTCCGTCATAATCCACTTCATAAAATTTTCCATTATTTTTTAAATCTAGTGTTTTAGGAAAGTGGATTGGATCATCAGAATATTGTGTTGCACTAGTTATAATTCTCTTAAAATTTATTTTGTTCATTGCAATAGCAGAAGCTGCCACTCCTGAATGTGTGTAAGGTATTTTAAGTAAATTTAGTAATCCTTGTATTGACCCATCTTCTCCATAATCTCCGTGTAAAGCATTGAAACAAATGTCTGCATCAATCTTCTTTAAATTTAAAATATTAATTTCAGCAATATCAATTTCAGTTATTTTATGGCCTATTTGCTTTATTGCATCGGCACATACCTTTGCTGTATTTAAAGAAACATCTCTTTCAGAGCCGTTACCTCCTTTCAATAACAAAACATGCATATTTTTGAAAGTTTTCATTCGTTTCCTACTCTTTCAATTTCCCAATTAAGGTTAACACCAGAATTTTCAAAAACTTTTTGTTTCACAATTTTGCCTAATTCTTCGATTTGTTGAGCATTAGAATCTTTGATATTAATTATAAAGTTACAATGTTTTTCTGAAATCATTGCATCACCATTTCTAAGGCCTCGACAGCCAGCCTGATCGATGAGTTGCCAAGCTTTTTTACCGGAAGGATTTTTAAAAGTACTACCACCTGTTTTAATTCCTGTTGGTTGAGCACTTTTTCTAGTATGAATGATTTCTTTCATTTTGTTTCTTATGTGATCTTTGGAGCCGTCCGAAGTTCTGAACCTAGCTGACAAAAATACCCACTCGTTTTTTAGTCCAATTTTTCTATAGTCCATTTTTAACTCTTTATTAGTAAATATTTTATATTCACCATTGTGATTTATTGCTTTTACATCTATTAGAATATCTTTAAATTCAGAACCAAATGCACCAGAATTCATTTTTATACCGCCACCAATTGTACCTGGAATTCCTATTAAAAATTCAAGTCCACTTCTGTTATGATCTCTAGCAAAGCGAGCTACTTCAGCATCTATTGCTCCGCAACTAGCAGTAATTATCCCATCTTTGTTAATTTCAATTTTATTCAGTTTACTTGTAATTAAGGTAATTCCATTAATACCATTATCTCTTATTAAAAGGTTTGACCCAGCTCCAATTGTGAACAGTTTGCAGTCAATTGGCTTATTTTTTAAAAATTTTTCTAAAGATTCTTCTCTATCTGGGATATAAAGAATTTCTGCTTTGCCACCAACTCCAAACCATGTGTATTTTGCTAAATTTCGATTTAGGTAAATATAATTTACAAATCTTTTTTTAAATGCATCTATCTTCATTTTTTAAATCTTTTTCAAGGTTATTAGCAATATTTGTAATTGAACCAGCTCCAAGACATATAATTAGATCATTTGGATTAATTAGTTTTATTAATTTTTTTGTTAGAAGATTTTGATCCTTTATATATGTCACATTTTTATGTCCATAATTGGCTAAACCTCTCTCTAAATTTATACTTTCAAAATTCTTTATAGGTTTTTCACCAGCTGGGTACACATCAAGAAGTAACACTTGGTCTGCATCATTAAAAGATCTACAAAACTCGTCAAATAAATCTTTAAGCCTAGTGTAGCGATGGGGCTGAAAAATACTTATTATCTTATTTTCAGGTGCAAGTAACCTCGCTGCAGCTAATGCTGAATTTATTTCCACAGGATGATGACCGTAATCATCGATTATTGTAGTGTTCTTGAAATTTCCAACTTTTTGAAATCGCCTTTGCACACCTGTAAAATTTTTTAATGTGTTCTTAATTTTTGTAATTGGTATTTTTAATTCAATACCTGTTGCAACAGTTGCTAATGCATTCTGAATATTATGAATGCCAATCATAGAAAACTCAATTTCGTAAAACTTTCTTTGGAAATCATTATTATTTGAAATTTTTAAGGAAAAATGCATCATATTTTTTTTATATGAAATATTTGTAGCCCTTATATCTGCGTTTGCTGACATTCCATAAGTTATTACTTTTTTGTTTTCTAATTTTGACATTAATTTTTGTGTTCTAGGATTATCTATACATAAACAAACAAAACCGTAAAATGGTATTGAAGAAACAAAGTTAAAAAATGCTGTTTCTAAATTCTCTTCTGTTTTGTGATAATCTAAATGTTCTAAATCTATGTTAGTTATAATTGCTGCAGTAGGATTTAATTTTGCAAAACTTCCATCACTTTCATCCGCCTCTACAACCATCCATTCACCATTTCCAAGTCTAGCGTTACTGGCTAGTGAAGAAATTATACCTCCATTAATAATGGTTGGATCCATTCCATTTTCTTCAATCATTTTTGATATTAAAGAGGTTGTTGTAGTTTTTCCATGTGTTCCCGCTATTGCAATGGATTGTTTCAAACGCATTAGTTCACCTAACATTTCAGATCTATGGACAATTGGTAGAAACATTTTTCTCGCTGCTAGATATTCTTCATTAGTCTTTGAAATGGCAGTTGAGACAACAATTATTTTAGCGTTAACAATGTTTGATTTTTTCTGTCCAATATATATTTTGATACCAAGATTTTCTAATCTATTAGTATTATTACTTTTATTCAGGTCACTTCCTTGAACTTTATATCCAGATTGGAACAATATTTCAGCAATTCCACTCATACCCATTCCACCAATTCCAATAAAGTGAATAATTCCAAGATTTTTTGGGCTTTTTAACATAAATCTTTAGATTCCATTTTCTGATTATTTGTCATTTTAAGAATAAAATCTGACAAAAATTCTGAAGGTGTTTTATTGTTTCTTAATTTTGATAATGCTTTTGATAATTTTCTTATATTACGATTTACTATTATAAGTTTCTTTGGATTTTTAAAAATATCTTTTATTAATTTTTGAAAATCACTTTTATTATTATTTATTTGATCAAAAACCCAACCACAATTTTTAGTTTCAAAGAATTTCGCATTTTCAAATTGATGGTTATCAAATGAATTTGGTAGAGGAACAAATATTGCTGGTCGGCAAGAGGCTAATATTTCTGCAACTGTTGATCCTCCTGACCTTGTAATAATTAAATTTGCAAACTTAAATTTCTCATAAATATTTTGAAAAAAACTAGAGATTTCTGCTTCAATTTGGTGTTTTCTATAATTATTTCTAACTGTTTCTAATTCTTCTTCTCTTGTTTGTTGTATGATTTTGATTTCTTTTTTAATTTCATTTGGAAGTGTGCATATAATAGAAGTTAATTGTTTTGAAAAATAAGATGATCCAAGGCTTCCTCCGAAGATTAAAATCGTGAAAGGTTTTTTTGAAATTGATTTCATATAGTCAATATTACCAATTTCTTCGAACTCGTGTCTTACTGGATTTCCATTGAAAATTATATTACTTATATCTTCAATATTTTTTGTATCTGCAAATGATAACGCTAACTTATTAGAAACTTTACTCAATAATTTGTTTGCTCTTCCAATAATTGCGTTTTGTTCATGTATTATTGATGGAATATTACAAATTTTTGCTGCTAATATTGGTCCTACAGTAGGATATCCTCCAAAACCTATAACTATATTTGGTTTTTGAAACACAATTATTAATAATGATTTCAATAATGATATTAAAATTTGAAATAATGAAAATATTTTTAAAATTAATTTTTTATTACTTGGACTTGTTACTTTATGTGTAAAGATTTTAACATTTAAACTTTTTTTGCCAAAGTGTTTTTCATAATATACTTTACCCCTTTGATCAGTAACAATAACAAACGAATAATTTTTCATCTTATTAATTAAAGAAAATGACGGGTATATATGGCCTCCTGTTCCACCAGCAACAAGCATTAGAATTTTTTCTTTACAGTAATTCCCCATATTATAATTTCTCGTAGGCTTCTTTTTTAAAAGGTTTTAAAGGGTTATTTTTTCTCGTAAGTGATAAAAGTATTCCTGCAGTTATGGCTGAAGCTAATAAAGATGATCCGCCATAAGATAGAAACGGTAATGTCATACCCTTAGTAGGAATTAGGTCTGTATTACTAGACATATGAATTAATGACTGGCAACCAAATTGAAAAGCAAGACCACTCACAGCTAATGTAAAAAAAATATTATTATTGTTAATTGTATAATAAAAGGATCTTATAATTATAAGCCCATAAATTATTATGATTAAAATACATATTAATGCGCCATATTCTTCGGCAGCTACTGCATATACAAAATCTGAGTGAGCGTCAGGTAGAGATTTTTTGTAAAATCCTTCTCCTGGACCTTTGCCCCAAAAACCACCAGATTCAAATGACTGTAAAGATTTTGAAATTTGATGTGTTTTTCCTTCAATGAAATTGTCTATCCTTATCTTCACGTGATCAAAGTGATGATAACTTAAAATCATAAAAATTGGGAAAGCAAGAATAAAACATAAAATGATAATTAGTGGTATTCCAGTTATAAATAGTTGGAATCCCCATGTAAATATCATTATGATGGTCATTCCCAAATCAGGTTGTAATAGTAACAGAGTTGATATTAAAACGATTGATGCAATTGACCAAATACACCCAGGGAAATTGTTTTTTTCAGCCCATAAGGACAAAAGCCAAGCATTAAAAACTACAAATAAAGGTTTAATAATTTCACTTGGTTGAAAACTTAAATTTCCTACATAAATCCATCTTTGCGCTCCTTTTATTTTTTCACCTTCAAATAAAATTAGAAATAATAGTGAAGTAGTAATAATTAAACCAAAAATACATATTATCTTAGTTTGTCTTTCATTTAATATTGAAAAGAAAATTATTATTGGAATGCTTAAAAAGCCAAAAAATAAGTGTCTGACAGTAAAAAAATGTGAGGGGATATTTAAATTTTCAGCAAGATGTTGACTTGAGGCCATTACTAAGAATATTCCACACATCATTAAAAGAAAAAATGAAGATAATAAATATCTGTCAACTGTCCACCACCAAAGAGCAAGTTTGGATCTATCTGAACGAGTAATGTTCATTTTTTCAAACCTTGATTTAATTTTTGATTAACTATTGCTCTGAATTTATTCCCTCTATCTTCAAAATTTTCAAATTGGTCAAAACTAGCTGCAGATGGAGATAACAAAATTACATATTTTTTCAAATTTGATTTTTCACTTTTTTTCAAGGCAAGCTGTGTTGCTTTTTCTAATGTTAAACAATTATGTAGAGGTAAACCTTTTCTAAACTTTGATATTTCTTTTCTGAAAAAATTAGTTGATTTACCAATCAAAAAAGCTTCTACAACTCTATCTAAAAAGTTTTTAGAGGCTCCAATTCCACCTAATTTTGGTTGACCTCCTACTATCCAAAAAATATTTTCAAACGATTGTAAAGCAGCTGCAGTAGATTCACCGTTAGTAGATTTACTATCATTAATAATTTTAACGTTATTAGAAATATGTAAAGGCTCCATTCTGTGAGGTAATCCTTTAAAATGTTTGATAGCATGTTTGATTTGTTCATCGGTTATTTTTAAATACTTCGCAATTGATATTGCTATAGATCCATTAATTTTGTTGTGAAATCCCTTAAGGTAATCATTGTCATTAATGTAATTATTAACTTTACTATTTTTTATTTTAATTATGTTTATAGATTTAAAAATTTTATCATTTATTATTTCGCTGAGGAGTTTGTTGTTGACGTTTAAAATAAATGTGCCATTTCTTTTTAAAAATTTTATTATTTTAAGTTTGCAAAGCTTATATTTATTAAAAGTTTCGTGATAATCTAAATGATCAGGTGTGATATTGGTGATTGAAGCTAGTTCTAAACTTAAATTTTTAACACCATCGAGCTGATAGCTAGATAATTCAAGAATAATAATACCACTTTTGCCAGGATCTTTAATTTCACAAGCAGGAAAACCATAATTTCCACCTATAACACAACTTATTTTGTTAAATTTTAATATATGAAACAATAGTGCTACAGTTGTTGACTTGCCATTAGTCCCTGTTATTCCAATTATTCTAGCCTTAGGTTTTGTTTCTACAAATAAATCAATCTCGTTAATGATTTTAATCTTATTTTTAATTGCAAGTTTTATAGCATCATGTTTTTTTGTAGCGTTTATTGGTATCCCAGGACTTACAACTAATGTTGTTAAACTTGCCCATGGCCAAAATTTGTAATTTTTCCAGTTATTTTTTTTTACTATATCTGGCTTGTTTTTTTTGTCATCGAAGATGTATATGTTAGCCTTTGAATTCAAAAGAATTTTAGCTGCAGCTAACCCAGATAAACCAGCTCCTAATATTCCAACATTTTTATCTTTATAATTTCCAATACTTATCAATTTATTACCTTAGTTTTAATGATGAAATACCTACTAACGCTAAAATTACTGCAATTATCCAAAACCTTATTACTATTGTAGACTCAGCCCATCCCTTTTCTTCAAAATGATGGTGTAATGGTGCCATTCGAAATATTCTTTTACCTGTAAGTTTATACGACAAAATTTGTACTATTACTGATACTGTCTCCAATACAAAAAGCCCTCCAATTATAATCAATACCAATTCGTGCCTTGATGCTGAGGCAGTTACACCAATTACTCCACCAAGTGATAAAGAACCAGTATCGCCCATAAAAACCATTGCCGGAGGGGCATTAAACCACAAGAATCCTAATCCCGAACCTATAATTGCACCCAATAAAACTGCTATTTCTCCAACACCTGGAATATAGTTCAATTGCAAATAATTGGAGAAATTTATATGCCCTACTACATAAGCTATTACAGCTAATGAACTTGCGGCAATCATTACTGGTACAATAGCCAAACCATCTAGACCATCAGTTAAATTCACTGCATTTGACGAGCCTACAATGACTAAGATTGTAAACGGGATATAAAAAATTCCTAAAAAAAGAACAGTATCTTTAAAAAAAGGAATTGATAATGTGTTTTGTAAATTTTCTGGTGTGTTTTTTGAGATCATCCATGCAGCTAATAAAGCCACAAAAAGTTGGGGGATTATTTTTTGATAACTTTTTAAACCGCTACTGTTCATTCTTGATACTTTAAGCCAGTCATCGAGAAGACCAACTAAACCAAAAAATATCGCTACTCCAAGCACGGTCCAGATGTAAAGATTGTCTAATCTTGCCCACAAAATCGTTGAAATTGCAAAGGCTAGTAATATCAACAGACCTCCCATAGTAGGTGTGCCAGCTTTAACAATGATATGATTTTTTGGACCATCAGTACGAATTGGTTGTCCCTTTTTTTGAGTTTTTTTCAAAAGACTTATTATACTTGGACCAAAAATAAAGCTAATTAACAACGCTGTTAAAAGAGCTCCAATTGTTCTAAAAGTAATGTAGTTGAACAAATTAAGAGGTTGAAAGTAGTTAGTGTAATGCAATAAAAGATCAGGCAGCATTTTCATTCTCCTGAATAATATTTTTAAAAATTGGTATAAGTTTCCAAAGACCAGTACCATTAGAACCTTTTAAAAGAACTATTTGATTGGGTTTTATAAACTGTCTTATTTCCTTGATTAATTGATTAATTGCAAAGTAGGAATGACAATTTATGGTTGAATTTAGTCGGTCATTTATGTTCTTTGAATATTTTCCTATTGTTAATAACAAATTTGGATTTATTTCTTTTAAAATTGGAATAAGCTCTAAATGTATTTGTGTTGAGCTTTTACCCAACTCAAGCATATCACCAATTATGACTAAAGTTTCAAAATTATTAAGTTTTAGTCTCAAATTATTAAAATTTTTGAGAGCAGCTTTCATGGACGCTGGATTAGCATTATAACTGTCATCAATTATTATAGTCTTTTGCCTACTATTAAAATTAATTATAAGTTTTTCTCCTCTTCCTGATAAAGGCTTTAAGTTGCTAATAACTTCAGTAATTTTTTTAGTTGGGAGTTTTAACTCTTTAATAACAGAAATAGTTGCAATTATATTTTCAGCTTGAGTAATATTTAAATATTTTAGATGCCAATTTTCTTTTTTATCATAAAAAATTGTTGATCCTTCTTTTTCATCAACTATTTTGATAATTTGCGTATTTGAAATTTTAGAATGGCCAAATAGATGGATTTTAGCGTTAACCTTTTTAGCTTCATTTATTAAAAACTCTTTCCAAATATTATCTGAGTTAATGATAGCGACACCATTCTTTTTTAATCCTGTGAAAATTTCACTTTTTGCTTTGGCAATATCTTTTTCATTTTTGAAATTTTTGATATGAGAATTTGATACATTAGTAATTAGTGCAATATTAGGTTTAGCAATTTTAGTTAATTCTTTTATTTCACCACTATTATTCATTCCTAATTCTAAAACACAAAAATCAAAATCATGTGGTAATCTAGACAATGTTAGAGAAAGGCCGATTAAATTATTATTATTTCCAAATGTTTTATGAGTTTTACCAAATTGATTTAATGCATTTGATAAAAAATAGTTTGTACTAGTTTTGCCATTACTACCTGTTATCCCAATTGTAATTCCATTAAATCTGTTTCTTGCAAATTTTCCAATATTTATTAGTGCTCTTTTAGTGTTATCTACAAATAACCCATTATATTTTTTTGCTAATTTAATATTTGAAACCAATACTCCGCATGCACCTTTTGAAATAGCAGTTTCTACAAAGTTATGACCATCAAATTTTTCTCCAATAAGAGCTATATATAAATCTCCTTTATTAATAGTTCGTTCATCTATACTGATCCCCCCAATACCTTTAAAATTCTTAAGAAAATTAGAAGTAGGGTCAGACGCTTTGCAAGCAGACATTAAATCCTGTTTTGTCCATAGTGGCATTAATGAATTTCCCCTACTTTTTTTAGATTTCTTATACTTTCCTTGGCGACTGTGTAGTCGTCAAAAGGAAGTGTCTCCATGCCGATTGTTTGAAAAGTTTCATGACCTTTGCCGGCAATAAGTAAAAAATCATTTTTCTGTAATTTCGAAATTGCATAACTTATAGCTTTATTTCTATCTGATACTTCTTCAGCTTTTGAGCAGCCCGCTAATATATCTTTTCTGATACTTGATGGTGACTCAGATCTAGGATTATCATCAGTAACAATAATTAGATCAGAAAATTTATTTGCAATTTTTCCCATCGTTTTTCTTTTTTCTTTATCTCGATCACCTCCACAACCAAATAATGTGATTATTTTTCCTTTAGCTATTTCTCTAATTGAATTTAGAACATGACTTAAGGCTTCTGGAGTGTGGGCATAATCAATTACAATTATAGAGTTATTATGAGTAGTAGAAATCATCTCCATTCTACCACGGGCTGGTTTAAGATAACTTATTGATTTTAGTATTAAATTTGGATCTATCCCTAATCCGATGCAAATAGAAGCCGCGGCAACAACATTATAAGCTTGAAACCTTCCAATCATCCCAATAGTAGATTTATACATTTGATTTTTATATTCTAAAACTAAGTCAATAGAATGATTGTTTTGTTTAATAGAATTTATCCTAATATTTGCGTCTAAACTTTGACCAAATGTAAAAATAACATGCGTATTACTTTTTAATTCATTAAAAAGCCTTCTACCAAAATCATTATCTATATTTATAGCAACAGCAGAATTACGCTGTAAAATTTCAGTAAAAAGCCTTTTTTTACAATTAAAGTAGCTTTCAATATTTTTATGATAATCAAGATGATCATGTGATAGGTTAGTAAAAACAGCACCTGAAAATTTTACACCATCAAGCCTGTATTGATCAAGACCGTGAGACGATGCTTCTAAAGCTAGATGAGAAATTTCTTCATTTTTTAATTCATGCAACTCTTTATATAACTCAGCAGGATCGAAAGTAGTAAGATTATTTTTTGATGACCTAAGAAATCTTTTATTCGAAGAGGTTTCAATCTTTGTTCCAAGTGTTCCCATTGATGCAGCTTTCCACCCGGCTTGAACCCATAGTTGTCTGCAAAACTCTACCGTCGAGGTCTTGCCATTAGTACCGGTTACACCAATAATTTCATTTGGTTGCTTTTCATAAAAAGAAGAAAGTAGTTCAGTATAAATAAGTCTAGTCGATATTGTATTAGTAGATATCACATCGTCATCGTTAGAGTTATTTGAAATAATAAGAAAGGCACCATTTTTTTTTGCCTCAAATATAAAATCTGATCCATCAAATTTTTGACCTTTAATAGCTACAAAAATAAAATTATTTTTTACCTCTTTACTATTTACTGAAATTCCACTTACATTGTTATTTAGTAATTTTTCAGGAATATTTTTTAGCAAATCAAATAAAATTTTTTTTCTTGAAATTAAGTCTTTTAATAACATCTTATAAGTTTGCTCCCTTGTTTTTGCCTCTTATTTTATAATTTAAGAGATTTTTGGAGAACTTTGATGAACTTTCTAACTGAGGCTTTACACCCAAGATTGGAGCAATTCTAGTAACTAACCGTTTTACAACAGGCGCAGCAACCCATCCAGCTGTTCTGTAGCCGTGTGAAAATCTTTGACCTTTAGGATTGTCAATCATAATAGTAATTATAAATTGTGGATCATTCATCGGAAAAGCGCCGGTAAATGCTACTATGTTCTTTTTTTTAAAATACCCTCCATTAGGGTTAATTTTTTCAGCAGTTCCGGTTTTCCCTCCGATTAAGTAACCAGCCACCTCTGCTTTTTTAGCAGTACCATATTTGTTGCTTACAACTAATCTCATAATGCTTTTCATTTTCATTGAGGTTTCACGTGAAATAATTTTTAAGTTTTCTATTGATGTTTTATCCAATAGTAAGGTTGGATTAACCTTAATCCCATTATTAACAATTGTTGCAGTCGCAGATGAGAGGTGCATAGGTGTTATTGAGATACCATGCCCATAAGAAATGGTCATTGTAGAAAGGACCTTTTTGTCCATAATTACTTGAGGTTTCCCAAGCTCTGGAATTTCTAGTGAGAGTATATTCATTAGACCTAAAGATCTAAGATATTTTAATTGAATAGATGGCCCAAATTTTTCTGCTATTTTTGCTGATCCAATATTACTAGAATGAACAATAACTTCAGGAATGTTTATAGCGTAACCTAAAGGATGAAAGTCACTTATAATTCTAGAAGATACTCTCAAAGGTTTTGATACATCAAAAACCTCATTCTCATTTATTAATTTACTTTCAAAAGCAATAGCGGCTGTAATTAATTTTAGAGTTGAGCCAAGTTCATAGATTCCTTTGGTTGCTTTGTTAAATAACTTTTTGCTGAGTGTTTTGTTATAATTATTAGCATTATAGTCAGGGAGAGATACGATTGAATAAACCTGACCATTTTTTGCATTCATAACTATTCCTGCACCTCCTTCAGCTTCAAATCTTGTTATTTGATCGGATAAAAGTTTTTTGGTTATATGCTGGATACCACTATGAATTGAAAGGTTAATACTTTCACCTTCTTGAAGTTGACTGTCAAACTTTTTTTCAATACCTGCAATTCCTTTACCGTCAATATCTGTCCCACCTAGAATATGAGAAGCAAGACTATTGTTAGGATAAATTCGTTTAGTTGATTTTTGAATTTTTAAACCTTCTATTCCTATCTGTAGTAAACGAATATAATCTTTCGGGGATATTTCTCTTAGTAAGTTAATATGTTTTTTGTTGCTGTTTAATTTTTTTAATAATTTTTCACTGTTCAAATTAGGAAATATTAGTATTAATTTAGCAATTGTTTCCTTTTTGTTTAAAACTTCTTGTGGATTTATATTAAGACTCAAAGTGTTAATTGTTGTAGCTAGTATATTGTTATTTCTATCGTAAATATTTCCCCTTAAGTTTTCTTTAAAAGTTCTAGTTTCAATTTTTTTATTAACTGTTTTTGAAAGATTATCTTTTTTAACACTAGCCAATGTAATTGTTCTATATCCAATCGTTGTAAACGAAATTACAAATATTAAACTACAAACTAGTAATTTAATTTTACGCGATTTAGAATGATTAAAATTTGTTAAATCAATATCAAAAAAATCAAATATTTTCATTTTAAATCACCATTATTTATGGAATCTGTTACATCTGCTAGATCCTTTAAATTCCATATATCTGTTGGTAAAATTTCTCTTAATCTTAATTTATTTAAGGCAATATTTTCTAATCTGTCAGGACGTTTAAGATAGCTTAGCTCAGCTTTTAAAATATTGAGATCTGATCGAGCATCATTTATGTCATTTGTAATTCGGGCTAATTCAATTTCTTTCTTTGAGATAAAATGTTTAATTTGATAAAGAGAGATTGCTACAAATAGAATTACAAAAATTATTAAGAAAGAGGGATACCTTATCATTTAATTTCTCCAAAAGTAGATGGATAATTAGTTCTCTTTGCGATACGTAGTTTGGCAGATCTCGATCTTTTATTAAAACTAACCTCTTTTGAAGATGGTAGGATAGGTCTTTTTGTTAATATTTCTAGGCTAGGCTTTTTTTTTGGAAGTTCTGGCAGGTATCTAGAGTAGGGAATGTTTTGTAAGCATTTCAAAAAGAAATTTTTAACAATTCTATCTTCAATAGAGTGAAAAGAAACTACTGCTAATCTTCCTTCAGGCCTTAATACTCTTTCAGCAGCTATAAGGCCATTTTCCAATTCTTTGATTTCATCATTGAGATATATTCTAATTGCTTGAAAAGTCTTTGTAGCTGGATCTATTTTACTTTTTTTTACCGGAACAGCATCTCTGATTATCTTTGCCAACTGACCTGTTGTTTTTATTTTGTTAGTAGACCTATATTGTATGATATTATTAGATATTCTTTTAGAAAATACTTCATCACCAAGCTCATAAATAATATTTGCAAGTATATCTTCTTCAACTTCATCTAAAAATTCTTCAGCCGTTGGTCCATCGCAGGACATTCTCATATCAAGTGGCCCATCATGTTTAAATGAAAAACCTCTATTTTTGATATCTAATTGCGGACTTGATACTCCAAGATCAAAAACAACTCCCCCTACTTTTTGTATTTTTTGTTTATTTAAAAAATAGACTAAGTCAGAAAATTTTCCATTTACGAAGTATAATCTATCTGAAAAAACTTTCTTTAAATTCTCTGCAAAAACTTTAGTATGAGGGTCTCTGTCGATAGCAACAACCTTGCAATTTTTTTTACTTAAAATTTCTTTAGTATAACCACCTAATCCAAATGTTGCGTCAACATAAATATCATCTTCAGTCAAAGACAAGCCATTTATTACTTCTTCAAGTAAAACCGGGATATGTTGAATTTCATTTATCATATTGACACAAATCACTCAATTTTCTTTTTTATAAATAACTTAGGTGGTCCCTTTTCTTTAAGAATTTTCTGAGATTTCATATATTGATTTTCATACTCTGTAGGAGACCAAATATAAAACGACTGTCCTATACCCATGAAAACAGCTTTGTCTGAAAGACTGGCAAAGTTCATTAGAGTGTCAGGGATGACAACTCTACCATTAATATCAAATTTAATTTCAAAAGAATCTGCCATCATCATTCTTAAAAGAAATGCATCATCTGATAAAGCATCTAACTCGTCTATAGCATCTATATATGCTTGCATTCGTGTTGAGGTAGTGCCTTCTATGCATTTAAATTGCAAACTTTTAAATAAAATTAGGTTTTCATTTGATTTTTCTAAATTAACTCGAAATGATGCTGGTATAGATACTCTGCATTTTAAATCAATCTTATTATGTGAGGTTGATAAAAACATTGATTTTAATATCCTAAATTAAAAATAGTAAAACCGAAAAAGGTCCAAACTTTTAATTGCATTTAATGTTGCTTAAGCTACAAATATATTACTTTATGGGATAGCATGGGAATTTATGGTAGTCAATGGGAAAATAAACCATTATATGGTGTCACCTAAACAATTTTTTTATTTATATTTGTTACTTAGTTGTGTCAGAGAGCAATAAGCCGGGTTTTGTATCAAAATTATGATTGTAGTTATTAATCTTGAAAATTTGTTACCAAATTTTTCTAGCGACCTACCCAAGAAACTTTGTAGAAATTCAAAATGTGTTCCTTCTATTTGGTCTTACTCTAGGTGGGGTTTACCATGCCATTTTTATCACTAAAAATGCGGTGCGCTTTTACCGCACCATTTCACCCTTACCAAGTAGGCGGTATATTTTCTGTGGCACTTTCCCTAGGGTTACCCCTGCTGGACATTATCCAGCACCTTATTTCTATAGAGCCCGGACTTTCCTCTTTAAAAAGCAACTACATAGCTCTCTGACTGAAATAAGATATAAGTTATAAATCTTAGGTCAATACAAACTTTGATTTATAATCTATTTATTTCGTCATTTAAAATCTGTAATTCAAGCCATTTGTTTTCTGACTCACAAATAATTTTTTTTATATTTGTTACTTCAATAATTACTTTATCAAATGTTTCCCTGTCATTTTTAAATAAATCTTTGTCATTTAACATAGTTTCATACTCTTTGAGCTCTTTTTCTAATCTTTCAATTTTTAAGGGTAACATCTCTAGATCATAAGTATCTTTATAGCTCATTTTCCTGTTATTAATAACTTTTTTAGGTGTTGTTTTTTTATTTGAAATTTTAGTTTTAACTTGATTATTGACTATTTTTAATTTTTCTAGTCCAAATTTTTCATAATAGTCGGAGAAATTGCCTTCATGTTTTAAAATTTTGTTGTTATTTTCAAACACAAGAAGTTTTTCTACAGTGTTATCTAAAAAAAATCTGTCATGACTAATTATTAATACAGTACCATCATAGTTTTTGATTGCCGTTTTTAATAAATTAAGAGTATCAAAATCCAAGTCGTTAGTAGGTTCATCTAAAATTAAAAAGTTATGCTTATTTAAAAACAACTTAGCCAGTGATAATCTTACTTTTTCACCGCCTGAAAGAGTTGAGTTGGTCTGCATAGATTTTTTTTCATCAAATAGAAATTTTTTTAAATATGATAAGACGTGTATCTTATCACCCATAAAATCTACATGATCTCCATTTTCAGCAAGTGTGCTCCATGGTGTTTTGTTTGGATTTATGTTTTGTTTATTTTGATCAAAATATTTAATATTTACATTTTCACCAAATTTAACTCTACCAGTTTTGGGTGAATGCATACCCTGTAAAATTTTAACCAAAGTACTTTTTCCTGAACCATTGGCACCTATTATTCCGATACGATCATTTCTTCTAATTTTCAAATTTAAATCCGAGAAAATATCTTCGTTTTTATCATCTTCCTTATAAGAAAAAGACAAACCCAATGTTTCAATTACATTTAATGCAGACTCATTTGTCTTGATCGGTAATATATCTAATGGGTTTTTAATTGTTACTCTTGTGTTTTCATAGTTTTTAGAGAGTTTCTCCAAATCTCTTAACCTTCCCATATTTCTTTTTCTTCGTGCTGATATTCCTTCAACTGCCCACTCTTTTTCAGATTTTATTTTTTGCTTTAATTTATGAGTTTTAACTTTTTCAATTTCTATCACTTCCTTTGTCCAATTATGAAAATTGTTATAAGGACCTTCTCGTTTAAAAATTTTTTTTTGATGTATCCAAAAAGTTTTTGTGGAAATTCTACTTAAAAACTCTTGAT
>QBXO01000022.1 GCA_003284565.1 SAR116 cluster bacterium AG-321-K23 | reverse complement strand
ATTAATTAAAATAAGGCTTTTGCAGTTCTTTTTATTATTTTTTGCTAAAAATGTTCCTATACCACAACCTGTTGAATGACAAATAATATGGTATTTAATTTTTTTCCATTTCTTTAAAGCCTTTTTTATTGCTAAAGCTTTGTCTTCGAAAGTTATTGCATTAAGCTGATCAAAAGTACCTGATTGTTCTGACTTAACATCGTCATATTCAAGGAGATTAAATTTTTTTTCTATTAATTCTCTAAACTTTGTTACTCCTAATGGTCCTCTTGTTTTTGGTAACAAGAGTAAAATATTGGCTTTATTAAAGTTCTTGTTAAAGCTGCCATGAAAAGTTAATAAATCTGTTTTGTTCAAAAAATCTTCTTTATTTATCAAAATTATTCCAGCGTTTTTATTTACATGAAAACTTGTTAAAGGTATTACACCAAATCATATATTAAAAAAATCAATTAAATTGTCTTTAATTATTTAATTTAATACAAATTTATAAACCGTCCCAATCCTGAACTTCATTTTTAAGAACTTGATCTTCTAGTAGGTCTTCTTGTCTTGATATCTTTTCAAGTAGTTGAAGCGTTTCTTGAATCATTTCTTTAGGCACGCAAACAACTCCAGACTGATCTGCGACCATTACATCATTTTTTTCTATTTTTATTCCCGTAACAATTATAGGCTCGTTTATTGTGCCAAATGTAAAATCGTTACGACTTCTCCTGGGGCAAATACCTTTTGCCCACACTGGATATCCACAATCACGTATTTCTTCTACATCTCTACATGTTCCATGCATAATTGTTCCCAAAACACCTTTCTTTTGAGCTAGTTTAGAGGCTAATCCTCCCCATGCTGTTGCATTAATAGTTCCTTGGAGATCCATTACAATTACTTGGCCAGCTGACATCGTTTTCAGAACCTGTTCTAGGGGTTTGCCAACACCTCCACCAAATCTCCAAGCTTCTGGATCATAAGATTTTTTATTAAATTTTACTGGAAGAGCTCTTCCTGAAATCCTACCCTGATCATATCTTTGAGGAAACACCCCTGAGATTGCACCATTTATATTAAGTTCATCTAATGCATCAGAAATCATTGAAGTTGGATATTTTAAAAAGAGAGATTCAACATAAATTTTTGTCATATAATACTCCTCAAAAATTTAAACATATTCATATAAGTTCAAAAAGTATATTTGTATAATTATATTATATTGTCTTTTCTAATGTGAAAGCATAAGTATTACGATTAAAAACAATTTTTTTCTTTATAATTAATATTATGTGTTTAATGATAATACCATTATGAAATCTATTTTATTCGGTTCGATTGGTGTTTTAGTAGAAAGTTCAGAAATCCAAAGAAAAGCTTTCAATGAAGCTTTTAAAGAGTTTGGATTAGATTGGTATTGGAATGTTGCAAATTACATAAAAATGCTTGAAAAGCCTGGAGGATTAAATAGGATTGCAGAATATTCTAAATTCAAATTAAATGAAAATGATATTAAAGTAATACATAATTTGAAAGTTAAGTACTTTAAATCCCTATCCAAAAATCAATTAAAACCACGAAAAGGAATTTTAGAAACTATAGATTATGGTCTTAGAAACAACATCAAAATTGGATTTGTTACAACGACCAATAAACCTACACTAGATATTGTTAAAGATGGTCTGTCTGAATTTATAGATTTTTCTAAATTTGATTTAATTACTTATGAAATAGACGCATCTAATAGAAAACCACATCCAGATATATATAATTATACAATAGAAAAACTTAATTTAGATCGTTTAAGTTCTATTTCAATTGAAAATACAATACAGAGTTGTAATTCTGCAATTAGAGCAAAAATACATACTTTATTTTATCCTGGTGAATATACATCTTTTACAGAAAATGATGAAATTTCAAATGATATTTTTAAATCTGTAAAAACTTTTTTTGAAGAAAGTTAAGTTTAATTTATGGCTGAAATTGAATTAATAAATGTTTCAAAGAGCTGGGGTAATTTTAATGCTGTAGTAAACTTTAACCTGAAAATTAAAGACCAAGAATTTCTTGTTCTACTTGGGCCATCTGGGTGTGGAAAAACTACAACTATGAGAATGATTGCTGGCTTAGAAGATTTATCTAATGGAATAATTAAAATTGGTTCTAAAATCGTTAATGATTTGGAACCAAAAGATAGAGATGTTTCTATGGTATTTCAATCATATGGGTTGTATCCAAATATGACAGTTTATGAAAACGTCCGATTCCCACTAAAAATCAGAAAAGTGCCTAAAGAAAATCATAATGACTTAGTTATGAAAGCTATAAATATGGTAGAATTACAAGAATTCCTTCAAAGGAAACCTTCTGAGCTCTCTGGTGGTCAAAAACAAAGAGTAGCGCTTGCTAGAGCATTAGTAAGAAAACCAAATGTGTTTTTGATGGATGAACCGCTATCAAATTTAGACGCAAAATTGAGAGTTTCTACAAGAGCAGAAATTAAACATCTTCAAAATAAATTAAAAGTTACAACTATTTATGTTACGCATGACCAAATTGAGGCTATGACGTTAGCTGATAGAGTGGTCGTTATGAACAAAGGTGTAATACAACAAATTGGTACACCCAAGCAGATATATGAAAGGCCTATTAATACATTTGTTGCCTCTTTCATAGGGAATCCTCCAATGAATTTAATTAATGGAAAAATTAAAGATGGCCAATTTATTTCAGACAATGTAAACGTCAAAAAGTTTAACTTTAATGATGGTAAATATATCCTTGGTTTTCGTGCTGAAGATGCTACGATATCAATAAGTAAAAAAGGAAATATAAAAGGTCCTATATTTTCTATTGAACTTTTAGGAGATGCAATTATGGTAACTTTAAAAATTGAAGAAAGTTTCATTTCTGTTAAAGTTCATAATGATTTTGTTGCAGCCATAGGAGATGTGGTGAACATTTCAATCATTTCGTCAAAATGTCAGATTTTTGATTATGAAAATGGTTATAATTTAAAATATAAATAAGGAGAAAAAATGAAATTATTAATCAAATTTTTTAGTATATTAATTTTTTTAGCATCTAGCTCTGCATTTGCTTGCAGCATTTCTGCAAGAGTAAGCATTGTTGGAAATGAATTTCCTGCAATACAAACCGTTGGCTCAGGTGCAAAAGAATGTAAGGGAGCAAAAGTTACTGCAAACTTAACTGCTGATCATCAAAAAATAAATGTTGCTGGCATGAGTAGTCAGCCCGCTGAATATACTTCTGCAATTGTAGCAAATACGTCAATTGTAGCATTATTAAATAATGATTTGATTAGACCTCTCGATGATTTAGTAAAAAAACATGGAAAAGGGCTTAAGAAAAATCAGCTTATTACAATTGATGGTAAGATAATGGCAGTTGCTTTTATGGCCAATGCTCAGCATCTTGTATATAGAAAAGATATTTTAAAAAAATTAAATATTGATGTGCCTAAAACATATGAAGAAATGCTGGCAGCAGCTAAAAAAATTAGAGCGTCTGGGTTAGTCAAAAATCCTGTTGGTGGTGCTTATAAAGCAGGTTGGAATTTAGCTCAGGAATTTAATAATATGTTTATCGGTTACGGCGGATCGCATTTTAAAGGGAATTCAGCAGAACCAAACGTGAATTCTAGTGCGGGTGAAAAGGCACTTGAAATGATGAAATCCTTGTCAGAATATATGAATCCTGATTTTTTAACTCATGATAGTAATGCTACAAACGCTGAGTTTAGGGCAGGTAATGTTGCTATTATGAATATGTGGGGAAGTAGAGCTGCCACACTAGTAGATGCCGACGGAGTAAGCGATGAAGTTAAAAATGGAATGGACATTGCTGGACCTATGACTGTAGGTGGTGGGAAAACTCCTGCGTCTACTTTATTTTGGGATGGTTGGACAGTTGCTAAGAAAATTAGTGATGCAGAAGCAGAAGCAACCTTTGTAGCTATGACTAACGCCATTAAACCATCTATATTAGATAATGAAGATATTCGAAAGCAAGCTGTATGGTTAATAGAAGGTTATAAACCTACTGATGCTGCTAGGGGTGTATTTGCTGCTGCAAAAATGAATACTACTCCTTATCCAATGCTTCCTTATGCTGGATTGATGCATTCTGCTATCGGGAAAGAGATAGCTGATTTTATGCAAGGTAAAGAGTCAGCAAAAAAGACTTTATCTGACATTGAAGATGCTTACAGAGCTTCAGCAAAAGAAAAAGGTTTTTTATAAAAATATTGACTAGAGAGCTTAAAGCTCTCTAGTTTCTTTTATTATGAAACACAGAACTTTTTTTTGGTTTATTTTACCTACCTTTTTGGCAATGTTTTTCTTTATAACATTGCCAATAATTTCTGTTGTAATACAATCACTACATACTCCTCATGAAAATATTCTTGTTACTGTTGAAAACTGTGACCCTTTTGGATGTAAAAAAGTCACTTCGATTGATCACGATGCTACCAAAAATTTAAAAAGTGAAAATCCTTTAGGTAAGTTTGTTGGCTTAGATATTTATTTTGATAGAGGACATTTAGCTCTGAAACAAGTCAGGGAGCATTGGAATAATTCTGAGGATATTTCGAAATTTCTGTCCTTGATTACTGATTTACCACTGTATAAAGCCATTTTTTTTACCTTAACTTTTACATTTACAGTAACGCCAATAATGCTAATATTAGGCTTGTTAATAGCCCTGGGTGTTAACTCAATTAACAAAAAATTAAAGGGATTAATAATATTTTTTTCTTTATTGCCTATGATTGTAACCCCTTTAATTGGATCTATAATCCTATTTTGGATGATTGACAGTCGTGGTATTGTTGGAAATTTATTACAAATATTATTTGAAGATCCAAATTTATCGCTTAAAGCATCAACCTCTCTTACATGGATTACGTTGATAATTTATGGTGTATGGCATGCAATTCCCTTTTCATTCATTGTATTTTATGCAGGATTACAAACACTTCCTAAAGACCAAATAGAATCAGCGCAAATAGATGGAGCAAATACATTTCAACAAACAATACATATTATAATACCTCATATAATGCCATTAATTACATTTGTAACTCTAATGCAATTAATGGATAATTTTAGAGTGTTTGAGCCAATAATTGGTTTCAACGCAGAAGCTCACGCTACTTCATTAAGTTGGATTATATTTAATGATTTAGGTGGAGAAACAAGGCAGTTATCAGCTGCGGCAACTTCGTCAATTTTAACTATATTTGGAATAGTCATATTGCTTCTACCTGTTCTTATCAAAACATGGAAAGAGTTTGATTTTAAAAAATGATTTTTAATTCAAAAATAAATAATAAACATAATAATAATCTATCTAAAATAATTATATATTTCCTAATATTTTTGTGGGTTTTTTTAGCTGCATTTCCCTTCATTTGGACTTTTTGGGGTTCTTTTAAGGTAGAACTTGATTTTTTTTCTATAGCTAACTGGACGAATGCAATTACTGGTAAAAATACTGAACAAACCTATGGATCGCCTTTCACATTTGTTGGCTATCATGGAGCTTGGGTACAAGAAGATTTTTGGAAAGCTTTTATAAACACTTCATTAGTCTGTTTTTTTGTTGTAATGACTTCTCTTACTATTGGCACGCTTGGAGCATATGCTCTTTCAAGATCCAATTACAAATATACTTTTTGGCTGTTAATAATAGCACTTATTTTTAGAGCTATGCCACCTATAACACTTGTTGCTGGTTATTTACCTCCTTTTTTTGAATGGAATTTATGGGGTATTTTGCCAACAACTATTATTGTTTTAGTTTCAATTAATCAACCATTTACTTTGTGGATGCTTCATTCTTTTTTTCAAAATATACCTAAAGAACTAGATGAGAGTGCTAAGGTTGATGGTTGTTCGCAGTACCAAGCATTTGGTCATGTTATTGTACCAGTAATGTGGCCTGGTATAATTACTACTGGTTTATTTAGTTTTTTGCTGGCATACAATGATTTTGCAGTTACTTCTATGTTGTTATCTGATGAAAATAGAACAATGATACCAAAAATTGCAGCTTTTTTAGGTACAACTTATACAGAAGGTAATGTTATGTTTGCAGTTGCTGCAGTCGTATCTGCTACAGTTCCACTTTTTATTTTAATAATGTTTTTTCAAACAAAAATTGTAAGTGGTTTAACTCAAGGTGCTGTCAAAGGTTAGATAAAAATATAATGAATAAAAATAAAATAAGACAAGCAAATCATACTTTAAATAATGATTTATCGAATACAAAAAGAACGAAAAGAGTAATTGAAAAAATGGTTGTTGCATTAAATGATCACAGAATTGATGATATTGGAGAATTTTTCTCCGATGATTTTAATTGGTTTGGTAATTTTGGATGTGGAACTAAAATAGGACTAAAAGAATTCCAAGAAAATTGGCAAAAACCATTTCAAAAAGCATTTTCTGAAAAAGTTTGTGTTGATGAAGGTAGAGTATTTGAAGGAGAATGGGGAGCCGCTTTTGGGAGACAAGAAGCTGTACACACTGGTCCTTTTATGGGAATAAGCCCAACTCATAAAAAAGTAAATATTAAATACATGGACTTTTGGCATGTAAAAAATGATAAAATTGTAAATAATTGGGTAATGGTTGATTTTCCAGATGTAATGAAACAATTAGGGGTTGATATTTTTGATGGTGAAGGCTGGGAAAAATTTGATAATAAAAAAAATAAACCTCATAACTGTTTTGATGATCAACACGCAATTGAAGAATTTATCTATCGGATTACAGAAGAAATATGGGAAAACAAAAAGGTTGAAAATATAAGAAAATATTATGCAAAAGATGTAATTGTAAGGTCACCTTTGATTACTACTTTTGACTGTGAAAAAGTAGTTGAAGCAACATATAAAACTTTAGATCAATTTCCAGACAGAGAATTAATAGGAGAGGATGTTATATCATGTGGTTCAATAGACAGTACTTATTTAAGTTCTCATAGGATTTTATCTACTGGAACACATTTGGGGGAAGGAATTTATGGAAAACCTACTGGGAAAAAAGTAATTTATCGAGTTATTGCTGATTGTCTTATTAAAGACAATAAAGTTATAGAAGAGTGGATTATACGAGATGAAAAAAGTATTTTAAACCAACTTGGCATCAAAGTAGATGATTTTGTTAAACAAAAAATAAGTGACGGTATATATAAAAAAAGTGATATTGATTTAATCAAAAATTGTTTCACTATTAAAAATATTATCCCAAATTGTGAGAGCAAAAATGCTATAAAATATCAAGATTATTTTTCAAAAATTATAAAAGATCAAAAAAATGTTTATAAATTATACGAACGGTCAGCACAATTGTATTGGATTGGAGGCGAGGTGGTTTATACTTTTGATAAGATTTTTGAGAAATGGAAATCATTTCTTTCTTGTTTTAAAATTTTAAAATGTGAAATCTCAAATAATATTTTATTAAATCAAAATAATATGAGGCCCAGATCTTCAATGCGTTGGAGACTGATATGTAAACATAACAAAAATGGTATTTTTGGATTGCCAACTAATAAAGATATTGAAATATTTGGCATTTCTCATGCGGAATTTGGTAAAAAAGGTATTATTAGAGAATTTATTTTAATTGACGAAATTTCTATTTGGAAACAAATATTACTCTAACTTTTTAAAGGTAAAAATATGAATAAAACTAAGGTTATTGATAGGTTAGTTAGATATGGTGAATTAATACCTTGCAAAACAGCTTTTATAGATACTCACACTCCTGGGTCAAATAAAAAAGAAAATTTTAGTATAATAGGATCTGGCGTATCTGAAAATCCTGACCAACACGTTCATATAACTATACCACATGGTTTTAATATAGGTGCGGCTGGACAACCGCCAAAATGTCATAACTCTCTTCATAGTCATCGTACAGCCGAAGTTTTTTTTGTTTTATCTGGAAGATGGAGATTTTTTTGGGGTCGCTACGGTAAAGCGGGCGAAGTTATTCTGGAAAAAGGTGATATATTCAATATTCCAACTGGCATCTTTAGAGGCTTTGAAAACATAGGTGAAAATTATGGAATGATAATGGCTATCCTTGGTGGAAATGATGCTGGTGGTGGAGTTATTTGGGCTCCAGAGGTTTTAAAAGAAGCTGAAAATCATGGATTAATCTTGTCAGAAAAAGGTAAGATTTATGATACTAAAAAAGGACAAAAATTACCTATCAATGTGAATTTGATGCAACCTTTAAGTGAAAATGAGCTCAAAAATTTCCCTGAATATAGTTCAGCCGAAGTTGTTCCACACTATGTAGCTAGGTATTTAGATCTTTATTCACTATCGCAAGACAAACCAGCAAAAGTAATTGGAGAAAAAGGAAAAATTTTTGATAAACCAGGATTTGAAGTTGAGTTTATTACAGATAAGTCATTTATGAATTCAAAAAAAATATATCAAAAGGATGTGGTTTTCATGCCTGTTGAGGGATATTGGAAATTAAATTCAGAAAACTATAACTTAATATTAAATCCAGGTGATACTTTTTCATTGCCGAAAAAAAATGACTACAGATTAGAGCCAACAAAACCTGGTATTGCAACTATGTATAAAGTAATACCTACAAATGACAAACCTGGTCCAACTCATAGGAAATAAAAAATGAATATTTTAACAACTCATGTAGGTTCACTGCCTAGGCCTAAAGAAGTATCAGATTTACTTTTTAAAAGAGAAAATAATCAAGAGTATGATCATAAATATTTTGATGATGTAATTTCTAATGGTGTATTTGAAGTAGTCAAAAAACAATTAGACATTGGTATTGATATAATTTCAGATGGAGAGATGTCTAAGATATCATATGCGACATACGTTAAAGATAGATATTCTGGTTTTGCTGGTGATAGCGAAAGAAATCCACCTCAAGATTTGGAAAAATTTCCTAACTACATGAAAAAAATTGCTGCAAGTGGAGGTACTCCAACTTATTCAAGGCCATGTTGTGTTTCTGAAATAATTCCAAAAGATAGTAATGATCTTTTAAATGATATTGATAATCTTAAAAATTCGTCTCAAAAACTTAATCACAAAAATATTTTTATGAATTCTGCTTCACCAGGAGTAATTTCTCTTTTTTTAAGCAATTCTTTTTATCCAAGTAGAAGCAAATATTTGGACGCAATTGCAACAGCCATGAAAAATGAGTACGAAACAATAGTTAAATCTGGCATACAATTGCAATTAGATTGTCCAGATTTAGCTTTATCAAGGCATATGAGTTTCAAAGATAAAAGTGATCAGGACTTTATTAAAATAGCCCAACAAAATATGGAAATTCTTAATCATAGCTTAGAAAACATTCCCTCAGAAATGTTAAGACTTCATGTATGTTGGGGTAATTATGAGGGTCCACATATCCATGATATTCCAATTGAGAAAATATTTGATGTTTTAATGTCTTTTAAAGGGAATTATTTGCTCTTTGAATCTTCTAATCCAAGGCATCAGCATGAGTGGGAAATTTTTGATCAATTAAAATCCAAAATCCCAGACAATAAAGTCTTAATTCCTGGAGTTCTAGATACTACTAGTAACTTTGTTGAACATAGTTCTCTAGTAAAACAAAGGATTGAAAAATTTGTAAATATTGTTGGAAAAGAACGTGTAATTGCAGGAACAGATTGTGGTTTTGGCACGTTTGCAGGATTTGGTAATGTAGATCCAGATATTGCTTATTTAAAATTAAAATCTTTGGTTGAGGGTGCAAGTAAAGTTAAATAAAAATTCAAGGACTGTAAATAATTGAACTTTCAAGCCGAAAAAAAAATAATATTAAATTTTTATAAATCTTTTCAAAATTGTAAATATGATGAAATACCTAGTGTAATTTCTAATTACTATTCAGAAGATATTTTGTGGCGAGGATTTCATCCATTTAATGAAAAAAAAGGGACTAAAGAATTAAGTTCTGAGTTTTGGCAACCACTCAGAAAAAGCTTTGTTAACCTGCAAAGACGTATGGATATATTTCTAGGAGGTATTAACACATTATCTCCTAATAAGGATATTTGGATTGTTTCCATGGGTCATTTAATGGGGCTTTTTGACAATTCTTGGATTGGAATAAAACCAACTAAAAAAATTACTATGTTGAGATATTGTGAATTTAGCAAAATAGATAATGATAAAATTACCGAGGTTGCTATGTTTTTTGATATACCTCATCTAATGCTTCAAGCTGGTATAAAACCGTTCCCCACAGAAACTGGTGTAAGTTTAGTACAGCCAGGACCTTTGTTAAATAACGGTTTGCTTTTTAAAAAACAGGGTGTGACTAAGGGTCTAAAAACTACAAAAATTATTGAAAAAATGATAAAAGATGTCTTGGTATGGAAAAATTTTGATAGAGATAAAATAATAAAAGAATTAAAAAAAAGTTGGAATGAGGATATGATTTGGTGGGGGCCAACGGGTATTGGATCAACTTTTACTATTGAGAGATATGTCGATCAACACGTTCAACCTTTCAGAGAGATTTTTATAGATAGAACACTCAATGGACATATTTGCAGACTAGCAGAAGGAAATTTTGGTGGATTTTTTGGTTGGCCCAATCTGACATTAACACCTGTTAAAAAATTTATGGGTATAAATACAAAACAAGAACCTTCTGAAATGAGGGTGATAGATATTTATAGAAGAGACGGAGATAAATTATCAGAAAATTGGGTATTTATTGATTTCTTACACTTTTGGAAGTTGCAAGGTATAGATATATTAAATGAGTTATAAATTTAATATTTTATAACATTAAATTTCTTATCGTGCTCAAGACTAGGTAATTTTTTTCTACAATTTTTTAATAAATTTATATCAATGAAAGACGAAATTATACCTCTTTCATTACCACAATCTCTAACAATTTCACCCCATGGATTTACAATCAAACTATGACCATAACTTTCACCACCGCCAGATATTTTTCCTACCGCGCACGGTGATATTACGTAGCAAAGATTTTCAATAGCTCTTGATCTATTTAATATATGCCAATGAACGGATCCAGTAGTTCTGGTAAACGCAGATGGGATTACAAGGACCTCTGCGCCTGCTTGTGCTAACTGTCTATAAAGAGTTGGGAATCTTATATCATAACATATACTATGACCTATATTACCTAATGTTGTCTTAACTAAAACAGCTTTATTACCTGGGTGAATCGTTGAACTTTCATAATGTTCTTCTCCATCAACCGCAATATCAAACAAATGAATTTTGTCGTATTTGCTTAAAATTTTACCATTAGGGTTTATTACATAACTTCTGTTTACAATTTTATTGTTTTTTAATTTGATAGCTATTGATCCAATTAAAACCGAAATAGAATTTAATTTACAAAACTTTTTAAACTCAGATAAGAATTTATGATTTTTTTCATATTCTGAAGGAGGAGTATATAATGTTCCATTAGAAGAAATCCCTCCACAATATTCTGGTAAAAATAAAAACTCTGAACCTTCCTTAACAGCATTGGTTGCTAATTCGAGAGCTTCAACTAATGCATCTTTAATTGTTTTTTTAGGCTCTACTTGTAAACAAGAAACTTTCAATTAATCTTCCTACCTTTAAAAAAAGTTGGTAAAAAAATATTTATAGGTTTTTTTATTCCTTTAGCTTTTATTTGATAATAATTTTTACAATAAATATTTATTTTTTTATTACAGAGCCTTCTTGAATAGAAACCTTTGCCATAGCTTGTTCACCAAGACCTTGTAATGCTTTCATTGTTTCTATTTTTTTTCCTGCAACTGAAATATTTTCAAAAACTTCGATTATGAAGCCGCTATTATCACCAGTTTTGAAAAGCATTCTTTTATATTTTTCTTCATCTATATTAGAAGCTATTGCTTCAACTACAGCCCATAAAGATGGTGCTAGTAAGGTAAAATTTATATTTCTTCCGTACATTGTTATTCCTGTGATGCTTGTTTGGCCGATATATAATTAGCCATCTTATCTGAAGCTATTTCATAAATAGATTTCCAATCTGAGGACTCAAACGCTCTAAACCAGTTAATAGAAGAAAAACTACCACTTGCATAAATCAAATTGCATGCAGCAGCTATATCTTCATCATTATCCGCTGTTATAACTCCAATGAAATCAAAATCAGGTGAATTTAAATATAAAAATTCTTTAAATTCTGCATTAAAACTTTTAACTAATGGTTCCACCAATTCTCTTCTATTTTGTGGCTTGTTAATCATAGAAGCTGCCGTTTCTTGAGAATTTTTACCTATTACAATATATTTTTTCATAATTTTTATTAACCTTTAAATTTTTAATTATATTTAGATTTGATATTTACTTATTAATCATAGCAATTTTAGTAAAAATGCCAATTTTTATGTTTGCATCAATTAGATTTTAAAATTAATATCTAATATTAATATTTAATAATAAGGGGGAGGAAAGTATTTATGGCTTTCAAATATAAGGAAAAATACGGGAATTACATTAATGGAAAATTTGTAGACCCAATCGATGGTCAGTTTTTTGATAATATAACATCAATTAATGGAAAAGTTTTATGTAAAATAGCAAGATCAAATGAAAAAGATATTAATTCAGCACTTGATGCTGCACATGCAGCTAAAGATGACTGGGGGAAAACCAGTGTAACTGAACGAAGTAACATGTTGATACAAATTGCTCAAATTATTGAAGATAATCTACCTATGCTGGCTGAAGCAGAGACATGGGATAATGGAAAAAGTATAAGAGAGACCACTGCTGCTGACATTCCATTAGGTATTGATCATTTTAGGTACTTTGCAAGTGTAATTAGAGCACAAGAAGGAACAACCGCAGAAATTAATAATGACACTATGTCTTATCTTATACCAGAGCCTTTGGGTGTGGTCGGCCAGATAATACCTTGGAACTTTCCTTTGCTGATGGCTATATGGAAATTAGCTCCAGCATTAGCAACAGGTAACTGTGTAGTGTTAAAACCAGCAGAACAAACACCTGCATCAATTATGGTATTAATGGAGTTAATTGGACATTTGATACCACCAGGAGTAGTAAATGTTGTTAATGGTTTTGGATTAGAAGCAGGTAAACCTCTAGCATCTAGTACTAGAATAGCTAAGATTGCTTTTACAGGCGAAACAACTACTGGAAGAATGATTTTGCAATATGCGGCTCAAAATTTAATTCCTAGCACCTTAGAGCTTGGAGGAAAATCTCCAAATATATTCTTTAAAGACATTGCTGATGCAGATGATGATTTCTTTGACAAATGTATTGAAGGTTTTGTCATGTTTGCCCTTAACCAAGGTGAAGTGTGCACTTGCCCAAGTAGAGCTCTAATTCACGAAGATATTTATGATAAATTCATAGCTCGTTGTATTGAAAGAACAAAAGCCATTGTCCAAGGTGATCCATTAGACTCAAACACAATGATCGGTGCTATGGCTTCAGCAGAACAGTATGAAAAAGTTAAATCTTACTTAGATCTTGGTAAAAAAGAAGGAGCAGAAGTTCTTGTAGGTGGTGATGTTGCCCAAATGAGTGGTGATATGGCAAATGGTTATTATATACAACCTACAATTTTTAAAGGCCATAACAAAATGAGAATCTTCCAGGAAGAAATCTTTGGACCAGTTGTTTCTGTTTGTACATTTAAAACTGATGAAGAGGCATTGGAGATAGCTAATGACACTCTTTATGGTCTTGGTGCTGGAATATGGACACGCGAACTGAATAAATCATACAGATTTGGCCGTGCTATTAAAGCAGGAAGAGTTTGGACTAATTGTTATCACGATTATCCAGCACATGCTGCATTTGGTGGTTATAAACAGTCTGGTATTGGCCGTGAAAATCATTTGATGATGTTAAATCATTATCAACAAACTAAAAATCTATTGGTTAGTTATAGTCCAAAAAAACTTGGCTTCTTTTAGATTAAATTTAGAGGGTACATATCTTTATGTGCCCTCATATTTTATGAGGTAATTATTATGTTAGACCAAGTTGAGGCGACAGAAGCCGCATTAGAACTTATTGAAGATATTAAAAAAGATTATGGGGAGGTAATATTTCATCAATCTGGTGGTTGTTGTGACGGTTCTGCTCCAATGTGTTTTCAAAAGGGAGATTTTTTAATCGCTGACCATGATGTTCAGATGGGTGAAATCGGCGGTGTGCCATTTTATATTGGGGGACTTCAATTTGAAGCTTGGAAACATACTAGACTAATAATTGATGTTGTTGAGGGACAAGGTGGAATGTTTTCACTTGATAATGGAAGAGGTAAAAGATTTATAACAAGATCTGAGCTATGTGCAGTTTAATCCTTGAAAATTTAATATACAAAAGTTCTATCTGCTTCTAATGACAAATTAAGTAAAGTTTTAGGCAAAACTTTTCTAGAATTAGTATCCTGCAAATCTTGATCTGTTACACCCCTAATTTCACAAGAAATAGCTGAAACATATATAGGAACATTATTTTGTTTTAAAACTTCAAAATGTTCCTTAAGTTTTCCTGTTCCAAGACCTACTAAATTATCTAGAACAGGCGCTCTCATTAAACTAACAGCATCTGCATTTAAAAAAACAATAACTTCGTGGCCTTCTTCTACAGCTGTTCTGGCTAACATAAAGCCAAGTGAGGCTTTGGTAGGGTTGCCTGTACCATTTGTAATATTAAATAATATTTTTGCCATGAGCTTATATTAAGTAATAATCAAAAAAAGTATACTATTATTCGATATACAAAATACTAATGATTATTTTGTGATCAATTAATTATTTTTATTTCGATATAATATTTATTGACTCATTACAAAACCACCATTAGGAGATAGTGTCTGTCCTGTCACAAATTTTGCCTCATCAGATGCAAGATATACTGCAGCCCAAGAAATATCATCAGATGTTCCAAAACGTTTCATTGGAGTTGCAGATTTTACTAATTTTTTCACATCTCCTAAACTGCTAGTCATATCAGTATCAATGTAACCAGGGGCAATTGCATTTACTCTTATATTCCTAGATGCTAA
Source organism: SAR116 cluster bacterium AG-321-K23 (assembly GCA_003284565.1). Lineage (GTDB taxonomy): Bacteria > Pseudomonadota > Alphaproteobacteria > Puniceispirillales > Marisalimonadaceae > Marisalimonas. Next base: position 13,770 of record QBXO01000022.1, on the reverse strand, counting down.
TTCCTTAGCTGTTGCCCTTGTAAAACCGAGTATAGCTGCTTTAGCAGCAGAGTAATGAGGAGAAGAGGGGCCTCCAGTTGTTCCTAGAACAGAGCCCATATTTATAATTGACGCTTTTTGTTGTTTATTCATGATCTTAAGAGCTTCACGAGTGCAAAAAAAGGTTCCATTTAAATGAATTGAAATCATTTTATGCCATTCATTATCTGTCATGTTTACAGTTACATCAAAATGACTTTTAATTTCACCTGTTTCAGCAAATTCTTTGCTTTGTCGATTGTTTACTGCAATTCTATCTAAGAGTAAATCTTCTCGATCCTCAAAGCCGTTAATGCCAGCATTGTTAACTAAGATATCCAATTTTTTGTATTTTGAGTTAATTTTTTTAAAAATACTTTTAACTTGTTCTGAATCTGACACATCTATATGGAATGCTTTGCCGTTAATCTTTTTAGCCTTTTTAGTTGCTTCTTCAATATTGACATCACCTATAATAATTTCTGCTCCTTCATTAAAAAAATGAGTTGCTATTGAGGCCCCTAAACCTCTAGCCCCACCTGTTATAAAGGCTACTTTATTATCTAATCTACCCATAATTAATTTATCCCTTTACTAAAATTCGATCATAAAAGTATCACTTAATAAAGAACTTTTTTGTATTGTTACTATTTAAAAATTTGAGCTATATTTAATTACAAATGGTTAACTTAAACACAAAAAATATGAGTAAATATTTTGAAGACTTTGAAGTTGGTGACAGATATATAATTCCATCAAGAACACAAACTAGTGCTATTTTTTCAATGTTTCAATGTGCTTCAGGAGATAATGATCCCATTCATTATGATAGAGAATTCTGCGAAAAAAAAGGACATCCAGAAATGTTGGCTCATGGTCTACAAGTACTTATTCAAACAGCTGCTGGCGCTGGTTCTTTCCCATCAGAAGTAAGAGATAGTTTAATAGGTTTAATAGAAGTATTTGGAAAAATGTTAAAACCTGTCTATAGAGAAGATACTTTGAATCCTGAATTAGTTATAATGAATTTAATACCACAAAATACAACTGGTATTATTGAGATGAAAGCTTTGGTTAAGAATCAGAAAGATATTTTAGTTTTTGAAGGATATCATAAATATTTAATTAAGAAAAAAACAAGTGAAACATTATTTATTACAAATAAATCATTGTAAATAAATATTATTTTCTCAAAGAAGGAAGTCCAACTCCTGTTGCTTCAAAGCCTCCATCGACAGCTAAAATTTGACCAGTAACATATGATGCTTTCTCAGATGCCAGAAAATAAATGGCATTAGCAATTTCAATTTCAGTGCCATATCTATTTAACGGAATAGCATCATGGTAAGCATCAATTATATCTTGAGTGTGTACTGCCATAGCAAGTTTTGTTTTTACTGGTCCGGGAGCTACACAATTCACTCTAATTCCGTATTCACCTAACTCAGCAGCTTGTTGTTTTGTTAGTTGTATTATCGCAGCCTTGGAAGTACCATAGGCGACTCTAAGTGTGGAAGCTCTTAAGCCTGATATGGATGCAATATTAATAATACATCCTCTAGTTTTCTTTAGATGGCTTATTGATTTTTGAGAACACATAAAAGCACCATCTAAATTTGTTCTCATGACATCATTCCATCTATTCAAATCTGTAACCTCAATTTTCCCAAAATCTGCAACACCTGCGTTATTTATTAAAACATCTATCCTATTGTGCCATTTTAAAATACTATTAAACATTTTATCAACGCTATCATGATTAGAAATATCATAACAAAATGTTCTTATTTCATTGTTTAATATAGATAATTTTGTAATTTCATTTTTATCCTTATCAACTATTGCGACTTTAAAACCATTCTCATTAAACAATTTAGCTGTGGCTAAACCTATTCCTCGAGCAGCGCCAGTCACTATTGCTAATTTTTCTTCTGTTATAGACATATTTTATTTACTCTATACTTAGATATTATTTGCCATTGGGTTTGATGGTCTGCTCTCTATTTCTAATTTCCATCGATATATGTTTTTATAATTTTGTTCAAAGTCAATTTTAAGTATATTAGATAAATTAAACATAAAATGTCCTGTTATGTCTGCAACTGAGAATTTATCTCCAAAAAGAAACTTATTTTTTGATAAATGTGGATCGATTCTATCTAGTAAAATTTTATACATTTCAATTCCGCGCTCAACTATTTCTGGAGATTGGTTTATGTTGGTTCGAGTACCAGGAACAACCTTACCTTTAAAAAAGGATGTTTTGTTTCTTACCGAATGTAGTAAGGGTAAAAACCCATCTAATTCTATTCTTCTATTCCACATATCAATAATTGCTTGTTCTTTATTATCGTTTCCGAACAATTTTGGACTTTCAAATTGGTCATCTAGATAGCGACAAATTGAAATTGTTTCTGTTATAATTGTACCATCATTCAACTCTAAAAAAGGCACACAATTGAATGGGTTCATAGAATTAAATGGTTCCTTGAATAACTCATCTTCCCTAACATTTACTGAAACTTTTTCTAACTCTAAATTTTTTTCTCTTAAAAACATCTCAACTCTGAGTGCATTAGCAGCAGGTGCAAATGTGTATAATTTCATAATAAAATCCTTAAGTATTTAATCTAAATCAATATTAAAATTAGTTTTTTATTTTATATCCTGTTTTGAATATATACCAAATTATACTTATACAAATGCTTGTAAACATTAACATAAATATAACGCTAGTTAAGATTGGAACATCTCCAACACCAAAAAAAGACCATCTAAACCCAGATATTAAATATACAATTGGATTTAGTAGTGCAAAGTTCTGCCAAAAAGGAGGAAGCATATCAATTGTATAAAAGCTACCACCTAAAAATACCAAAGGAGTAATTATAAGCATTGGTACTATATTTAGCTGCTCGAAATTGTCTGAAACTATACCAATTATAAACCCCAAAAGACTAAATGTCATACAAGTAATAAATAAAAAACAAATCATAAAGAAAGGATATTTAATTTCTAAATCAACAAAAAGATAGGAAGTACTTAAAATTATCAAACCAATCGAAAATGCTTTTGTAGTAGCCGCACCAACATATCCAATAACTATTTCCACAAAAGATAATGGCGCTGATAGTAATTCGTATGTTGTTCCAATAAATTTTGGAAAATATATTCCAAAAGATGCGTTATTAACACTTTGCATTTGTACGGTTAGCATTATTAATCCAGGAACAATAAATGCTCCATAGGAGACTTCACTAATATTGTCCATTCTAGATCCAATAGCAGCACCAAAGACAATAAAATATAAAATGGTAGACAGAACAGGTGACACTAAACTTTGTATTAAGGTTCTAAAAGATCTATTCATCTCATATCTATAAATTGCATGTATACCCCTAAAATTCATAAATTAATCCTTAATAATTTTGACAAATATATCTTCTAAAGATGTTTCTTGTGTTTGAATATCAAAAAGATTTATTCCAATTTCGTTCATGTCAGACAAAAGTGAAGTAATACCTGTTTTTTCATTGCCAATGTTATAGAAATAATTTAATGAATGTCCGTTATCAATTATTTTCAAATTATATTTTTTTAGCTTTTGAGGAATCCTTTTAAGTGTTTTTTTGAGCTTGATATTAAGAATCTTAACACTCATTCTTCTAATTAATTCATTTTTCTCTTCAACTAATAACAACTCGCCGTGATTAATTATGCCTATTCTATCTGCAATCATTTCAGCTTCTTCGATATAGTGAGTTGTTAAAATAATTGTTACTCCCTCATTCTTTAGCTCTTTTATTATGTTCCACATATCTTTTCTTAACTCAACATCAACTCCAGCTGTTGGCTCATCTAAAAATAATATTTGTGGTTCATGACTTAAGGCTTTTGCAATCATAACTCTTCGTTTCATACCGCCAGACAAAGATTTGATAATATTATTTTTTTTGTCAAAGAGTTGTAACTTACTTAGTAGTTTTTCTATGTATTCATTGTCATCTTTCTTACCAAATAATCTTCTAGAAAAGTTAATAGAATTGATCACTTTTTCAAATGGTTCTAGTGCTAATTCTTGTGGTACTAATCCTATGAGATCACGTGTTTTTCTATAATCATGAATAACGTCTAATCCATTCACTTTTATTGAACCAGAAGTTATTGATGAAAGGCCACAAATTGTCGAAATTAGTGTTGTTTTGCCTGCACCATTAGGTCCAAGCAATGCTATTATCTCACCTTGGTTAATTTTTAGACTTAAGTTTTTTACTGCAGTAAAATTATTGTCATATTTTTTTACAAGATTTTTTACATTTATTATTTCTGACAATTTTTTTTCCAGTTAATAAGTTAATAAACAAATATTTTTTATAAATCGTACATAACTTAATAATACCAATTAATTTAATATCAACTAAAATGGTAAATATTTATTTTTTAAAAACTTTATATAACATGTATAGTTTTAACTTTTAACTAATTATGAAAGGTATCTTATGTTAGTAAAAATGGAAATTGACTTAGCAAAGGGATTTGGGCCTTGGAAAGAGATGTTTATTAATAATGAACACAAATTAAACGCTCATGGAGGTAAATTAGTTTTTGCAGGCACCCCCAATGACAATGAAAATAAATTGACAGTTATTATGGATTTTGTATCAGTGGAAGCGCTTAAAAATTTTGGTGGAGACGAAGAATTAACGAAAACTAGAGTAGAAGCAGGTGCTATACTCGAAACTGTAGTTATGACAATTATGAGTGAAGCATCATTTACAAGTACAAAATCATAAATAAATTAAATTTAAAACATATTTATTTTAAATTGGGCAATCCTTAAATTTAGAACCTACTGTTTCAATAACTTTAGGCAGATTTTCTACATTATCACATAGTTTTAATATACTAGGATAGTCTTTGAATGGCTCACCATGGCAAGCCTCTCTTAAAATTTCAAAACCACCTGTATTTTGTACAGTCCTTACACACGTGTAAATAAATATATCAGCATATGAACATGTATCACCAGTAATAAACGGAGCTAAATTTTTGTCTATGATATGATTTTCTAAATATTGTAATCTTTTATGATGCAATTTTGTAAGATTAGAAATTCCAAGTTCTTTTCCACCTTCAGCCAATGTGTCTGTTAACCTTAAGTTTCTCCAAAAGGGTTCATTGTGGCCAGTAATAATGTCATGAAAAGGAGATAATACAAATGAGTAATAATCTTGTGCCCAAGACCAATACATAGCTGATAATGCTGCATTTTCTGTTGATTTTGGCGTGAGTGGACCTTTATATTTAGTAGTTAAATACTGAACAATGGCCAATGAATCATTCAATTCTAACCCATTAGAGTTGTCTTTTAACCAAGGTATTGTTCCAAAAGGAGCTTGTGTGTCTTTGTCAAAGTCTTCACCCATAGGTTTGCTCATTAGTAAATTAACTTTTATGTCATGAATAGCGCAAATAATATTTATTTGAAGACCCCTTCCTACAATTGGAAGATAAACAAGATCAATATTAGCCATATTTAAAACTCCTTGGATTTTTTTATAATACTTTCGCAGATCTAGAAAAAATAGCAATAATTGATTATATCATTACAACAAATGCAGAATAGTGTTAAGACTTAATAATGATAGACGAACTGTATATTACTGGAGCTGGAGTAAGTGCAAGTAGTGGTATACCAACATTTAGAGGCAATGATGGTTTTTGGACCGTAGGTAGCGTAAATTACACCCCTCAAGAAATGGCTACTAGATCCATGTATGAAAATAATCCAGCGGACTTTTTATTATGGTATTTCAAAAGATTTGCTTCTTACAGAAATGTTAAACCAAACGCGGCGCATTATTGGCTGGCTGACAAAAAGTTAATAACTCAAAATATTGATGGTTTAGACGGTAAGGCTGGAAATAAAGATTACATATCTATTCATGGAAGATTAGATAAAGTTGTTTATTATAAAAACGAAATGGAAGAACAAGTGCCATTTGATGCAAATTGGAATGAAATAGATTTGTCTTTAAATCCAAGTGATCAGGTTTTAAAAAAGCAATTATTAAAAAAATTTAAAATAAAATTTTACAATGATCGTTTTATACCACAAGAAGGTATTTCTTTAAAACCATACGTTTTGTTATTTGATGAAATTTATACTGATTTGTATAGAATTTCAGAAGCAGAACATTGGATGAATGATGCAAAAAAAATAATTTTTATTGGCACGTCTTTCAGTGTTAACATTACTTCAATTGCCCTAAGAATTGCAATATCACGAGGTATTGAAGTGGAAATAGTTGACCCAAATCCAATTAAGATTAATTATGATAAAGTTAACTACCATCAGATGAATGCTGAAGAATATAGTCATTCAAGAAACTCAAATTGATAATTATTTTTTAATAGGTATCCAAGTGGCACTTGCGTAAGCCGCTAATTTTTGATCCGCTCTATACATACGAGATTGTAAAAAAACAATCGTTTTACCTTTTTTGATAAAGCTTCCTTCGCATCTTACTTGACCACTATTAATAGGAAGAAGATACTTGACATTCATTTCTAATGTTGCCCCAGCGCCTAATTTGTGATGTAACAAGTGTCCCATAGACACATCAAGCGCTGTTGCTATAATCCCGCCATGAAGAGATCCTTGAGGATTAAACATTGGACTTTTCGCCTCAAATGTAACTATACATAAATCATCCTCATAAGAAGTCTTAAAGCCTAGAAACCTTGAGAGATAAAAAGAACCAAATTCTTGTTTATCTGAGCTATCTGCTTCTGAAAGCATTATTGCACCTAATTGTTTTATTTTCTGATGATTATCCATAAACTTTTCCATTAATTTGATGTTGTTAATTTATGAGATTGGTGAGAAGAATTTAATCAATTTTGAAACTTTTTAACTTATCAAAGTCAAAATTTATACCATGACCAGCTGATTCAGGTGCTTGAGTAAAGCCATTTTTAACTTTTAAAGGTGCTTCAATGAATTCATCAATTCTCCATGCATGAAACTCTAGATAAGATGCATTAGGACATGATGCAAGTAAATGTACATGTAATTCATGAACACCATGAGAACATATTGGTAAATTATTTATTTCTGCTAACTTTGCGACTTTCATGAAGGGAGTTATACCTCCGCAAGTTGTTAAGTCTGGTTCAAGAAAATCAACTCCACCGACACTTATTAGTTGATTAAATTCTGCAAGAGTGTGAAGGTTTTCACCAGCTGCAATTGGGATTTTACCCAATGAACGTAAATGAGCATAACTCACAAAATCATCAGGTTTTATTGGCTCCTCAAGCCAAACTAAATTAAATTTTTCAATCTCTTTAAATGCTATAACAGCTTGGTCCACTCTCCATGCCTCATTAGCGTCTGCCATTAACATAATATTATCTGGTAAATGATTTCTCATAGCATCTAACCTTTTAATATCTTCAGATAAAAATTCTCTACCCAGTCTCATTTTAATTGATCTGAAGCCGTCATTTAGGGATTTAGTTGCTCCTTCAAGTAATTTTTCAATTGTGAAGTTCAAATCAATATTACCAGCATAAGCTAATACCTTATTATTGTGACCACCAAGCAACCTCCATAATGGTTCATTTAGACATTTACCTTTAAGATCCCAAAGAGCGACATCAATAGCCGCAATAGCAAAACTTACAGGTGCTCCTCTTCCGGCATAGTGAGTAGCTTTCCACATTTCTTTCCAACGTAATTCTATAAGTCTAGGATCTTTACTTAAAATTATAGGTATAAAACTATTTTTTATTATTGAAGAAATAGCTAATCCTTGATTTTCATGAACTGTTATATAACCAATGCCATATTCACCATCATCATTAAAAATTTTACATACAACTAAATCAAATGCTTTCATAATACCTGCGGCAAAAGCTTCAACTGGTTCAGGTAAAGGTATTTTGTAAGTATTCACTTCAATTTTTGAAATTTCCATTTTAATTCCTTAGTAAATTTGATTATAAAAACTCAAAGCCTTCATAATTATTTTTAATCTTTTCATCACAAATATTTTTATAGTTTTTAACACCACCTACGTAAGGCATAAAATTTCTTGATTTACCAACTATATTATCGCCGTTGTACCATGAATGAGCTAATGGATATAAAGTAGCATTCGCAACATCATTGTTATGATTAACCCAATCATCTTGACTATTTATATTGGCAGAAACAGTTTTGAAATTATTATTTTGTTTATGAACTATTAAATTATGAACAAAATCAACATGTTGTTCAATTGATAATATCATCTGACTTTTTACTCCTGGGCTTTGTGGTCCTGTTATCATAAAAAGATTTGGGAAGTTTGATACCATAATGCCTAAATATGTTTTTGGACCTTTGTCCCAGATTGATTTTAAACTTTCATTATTTTCATTTTTAATATCTATTGCGTTAACAGCACCAGTCATAGCATCAAAACCAGTTGCAAAAACTAAATCATCAAATAAGTATTCGGTATTGTTTGTAATTAATCCATGGTTTGTAATTCTCTCAATTGGGTTCTTTGAAACATCAATTAAAGATACATTTTCTCTGTTATATGTTTCAAAATAGTTGCTATCTAAACATAGTCTTTTAGTTCCAATGGGGTGACTTGTAGGACAAAGTAATTCAGCAGTTTTTTTATTTTTAACAATTTTTCTGATTTTTTGGCGAACAAATTCTGCTGCTGTTTCATTAGCCCTTTCATTAGTTAATAAATCAGTGAAAGCAAATAACATTGCTTGGCCACCTTCTTGCCATGCCTTTTCGTAAATGTTATTTCTTTCATTTTCACTCACATCAAAAGCAGATTGAGTTGGCGGCTGATATTTAGCTATTCCAAAAGAAGAATTTTTAGCGAGATCTCTATATTTTTTATAATTTTTCTTATACTCAACTCGACGATCATCTGGCAAATCTCTATGCCTTGCTGGTAAACTAAAGTTTGGAGTGCGTTGAAAAACTAATAACTGTTGTGCAGTTTCTGAAATAATTGGAATTGACTGAACACCTGATGATCCTGTACCAATAATACCAACTTTTCTTCCTCCAAAGTGTGGCATTTTTTTTGGCCAAGCGCCAGTATGGTAAATTTCTCCTTCGAATTCATTTATTCCTTTAAAATTAGGAGTATTTGGAGTAGACAAATTACCAGTTGCTAGGATTAAGTTTTTCGTTTCGATGATCTCGTTGCTATCAGTTTTAATAACCCAATGTTGTTTTTTACTATTAAAATTTGCTTTTGTTATTTTTTTATTAAAATTTATATTATTTCTTAAGTTAAATTTTTTACAGACATATTGAGCATATTTTAAAAGCTCTGGCTGCGTCCCATATTTTTCTTTCCAATCCCACTCTTGTTGTAATTCTTCAGAAAATGAATACGAATAATCCATGCTTTCAATGTCGCATCTAGCTCCAGGATATCTATTCCAATACCATGTGCCTCCAACATCATCTGCTTGTTCATAAATTTCTGCTTTAAATCCATCAGACAACTGTTTATGTAAACTATACATTCCTGCAAAACCAGCTCCAACGATTAATGTATCTAAAGATTTAGTAATATCCAAAAAAGCCTCCATAATAACTTTTAAATACTAGGTCTTGAAAAAAAGATTTTCAACATTAAATAATACATGTGATGCCATATCGGGTCACAATTTAAAAACTAAAGCATTGCCGCTTGCGGGATGTTAAATTAACTCGCTTTAAAAGGAGATAAATATGACTATTTTACCAACACTAGCTTTACGATCATTTGTAGGTTTTGACAACTTATTTAATGAATTAGAAAGCATTTCTAACCAAAAACAAAGTTCTTTTCCTGCTCATGATATTGTTAGAATATCTGATGACGAGTATGAAATCACACTAGCAGTTTCTGGCTTTAACAAAAAAGATATAAATATTGACGTCCATGATGGTGTTCTTACGATTAAAGGAAATGGTGGGTCTGAAGTGCAAGACGACAGCATACAATATATTTACAAAGGGATTGCTAAAAGATCTTTTGAACAAAAATTCAGATTAGAACAATACGTTGATGTCAAAGAAGCTAAATTGTCTAATGGATTATTAACCGTTTCTCTTCTCAGGGAAGTGCCTGAAGAAAGAAAGCCAAGACAAATAGCTTTAAAAACTGCTTAATTAGTTTTAGGTTAGGGCATATTGCCCTAACCTTGATTAAAGGGATTGTATAGTAATGGAATTCTTACTAATTTGGGTCTTGGGGAATGACGTAATAGATAGTGGTCTTAGATATAAGAATGCTGCAAAATGTTTTTCAGAATCCCAAAATGCAGCTACTGAAATGAGGGAAGTTGGGTTGTCAGCCCCTCAATTTACATGTTTGCCAGTCGCCAAGGGTAAAGAATTTAAAATTTATAGAAAAAATGATCAAAGTTCTCGATTTCCATTTTAAATTTTTTCATCTAATTTTTTTTCAATAATTCTTCTTATTTTTTCAATTTCTTTAGTTTGTTTATCGATTCCCAAATTTTTTCTAATAAATCCATAAATCCAAATAATTAAAATTACAAATATTAAACCAAATAAAATCTCAATCATTAAAAATAAAAAATTTATTTTTGCATGAAAAATTTCTAGTGTTGAATTAAGAGGTTTTAATAAGTCTTTCATTTGTGTATCTAATATTTAATTTATTACTTTCAAATTATAATTTAATAATATACTTTTTTTTACAAAAATATGGGAGGAATTTATGAAAGTTATAAAAATTTTAATTTTATCAGTAATTTCTGCATTTTTTACAAGTGCAGCTTTTTCAGAAACTAGAATAACTTACAAATCAGCAAAATCTACTTCATCTTATTATCAGATGGCAGTACAAATTGCCGACACTATGAAAAAATCAACTAATGGCAAAATGATTTTGACTATTGAAGAAAGTCAAGGTTCTGTTCAAAATGTAAAAGAAGTTGCAGCAAGAACTGGAAACTACGTATTCACTACACCACCTGTCTTAGTGAAATTAGCAATAGCAGAAAAAGCTATGTTTAAGGGCAAAGGTAATCCCAATTATAAAAACATAAGAGCTTTGTTCCCAATTCCTTCCTTAACAATGCATTTTGTGATGTCAAAAAAATCTGGGGTGAAAAATTTTTCTGATATGGCTGGTAAAACAATATTACTTGGAAAGGGTTCCTTTGGTGCTAAAGAGGGAGCAAAATATATTAAAAAATTTGGTTTAGAAGGAAAAGTTAAATTAGCTCAGGTAGAACTTTCTAATGCTGTGCCAGCTCTAAAGAATGGTCAAATTGATGGATTTGTTACAGCTGGTTCTTATCCAGCCCCAAATGTTATAGAAGCTGCAGCGTCTATGGGTGTAAACGTAATATCGCTCACTGAAGATCAAATCAAATCATCTAAAAGAACCAAACTAACAATACCTTCTGGCACTTATAAAGGTCAAAATAGTGATATTACAACAACTTCATTACCAGTTGTTGCATATTCCACAACGAACATGAGTAAAGATGTAGCCTATAATCTTACTAAAGCTTATTGGGAAAATAAAGGCAAATTGGGAGAGGCCGCGAAATGGTGGAATGGAGTAACTCCTAAAATGATATCTAATGTATCAACTAAGATACACTCAGGTGCAGTAAAGTATTACGAAGAAATAGGGATAAATTTAGCAGATCATCACAAATAATATATGACGCTTTATTATAAAATGTGGATTGTCTTTGGATTTATATCCATAGCCTTCCACATTTACCTTATTTTTTCTGGATTAGTCCCTAATTTGATTTCTAGGCCATTGCATTTGGCTTTAATTTTGCCCTGGATCTTTCTTTACAATAATGAAACAAGATCTAAATTATTAATTAACATTTTCATTGTCATTATAGGAATGACATCATGTTTCTACATTGCCATTTTTTCAAATGAATTAATGGATCAATATGGATTTTTGGAAAATAAATTCCAATTAGTTATCTCTATCATATTAATTTTAATAGTATTAGCTGCTGCAAGAAGATCAGTAGGATGGCCACTGCCTATTGTAAGCTTCTTAGCATTAATATATGGAGTTTTTGGAGAGTATATACCTGGTGAGTTTGGTCACCCAGGAATACCTATAAATAGTTTTTTTGGAACACTTACAATTGCTGAAGGTGGTTTATGGGGCCCTTTAACGGGTGTTTCTGTATCTATAGTATCAATATTTGTCATATTTGGCTCTTTTTTAAATTCTGGTGAAGCTGGTTCAGGGTTTATGAATATTGCAATCCTATTTAATCCTCCAGGCTTTTCAAGCATTTTTATGTAATTTGCAACATTCCAATACCAATCTAATCCAAACTCTTTAAAAGCTTCATTGAAAGCTTTTCTTTGGATTTCTGAACTTTCTACTAAAACACCAATCGAACCGAATAAAATAGATTTCATAATGGTATTATCATTAAACACATAATATTAATTATAAAGAAAAAAATTGTTTTTAATCGTAATACTTATGCTTTCACATTAGAAAAGACAATATAATATAATTATACAAATATACTTTTTGAACTTATATGAATATGTTTAAATTTTTGAGGAGTATTATATGACAAAAATTTATGTTGAATCTCTCTTTTTAAAATATCCAACTTCAATGATTTCTGATGCATTAGATGAACTTAATATAAATGGTGCAATCTCAGGGGTGTTTCCTCAAAGATATGATCAGGGTAGGATTTCAGGAAGAGCTCTTCCAGTAAAATTTAATAAAAAATCTTATGATCCAGAAGCTTGGAGATTTGGTGGAGGTGTTGGCAAACCCCTAGAACAGGTTCTGAAAACGATGTCAGCTGGCCAAGTAATTGTAATGGATCTCCAAGGAACTATTAATGCAACAGCATGGGGAGGATTAGCCTCTAAACTAGCTCAAAAGAAAGGTGTTTTGGGAACAATTATGCATGGAACATGTAGAGATGTAGAAGAAATACGTGATTGTGGATATCCAGTGTGGGCAAAAGGTATTTGCCCCAGGAGAAGTCGTAACGATTTTACATTTGGCACAATAAACGAGCCTATAATTGTTACGGGAATAAAAATAGAAAAAAATGATGTAATGGTCGCAGATCAGTCTGGAGTTGTTTGCGTGCCTAAAGAAATGATTCAAGAAACGCTTCAACTACTTGAAAAGATATCAAGACAAGAAGACCTACTAGAAGATCAAGTTCTTAAAAATGAAGTTCAGGATTGGGACGGTTTATAAATTTGTATTAAATTAAATAATTAAAGACAATTTAATTGATTTTTTTAATATATGATTTGGTGTAATACCTTTAACAAGTTTTCATGTAAATAAAAACGCTGGAATAATTTTGATAAATAAAGAAGATTTTTTGAACAAAACAGATTTATTAACTTTTCATGGCAGCTTTAACAAGAACTTTAATAAAGCCAATATTTTACTCTTGTTACCAAAAACAAGAGGACCATTAGGAGTAACAAAGTTTAGAGAATTAATAGAAAAAAAATTTAATCTCCTTGAATATGACGATGTTAAGTCAGAACAATCAGGTACTTTTGATCAGCTTAATGCAATAACTTTCGAAGACAAAGCTTTAGCAATAAAAAAGGCTTTAAAGAAATGGAAAAAAATTAAATACCATATTATTTGTCATTCAACAGGTTGTGGTATAGGAACATTTTTAGCAAAAAATAATAAAAAGAACTGCAAAAGCCTTATTTTAATTAAT
>QBXO01000021.1 GCA_003284565.1 SAR116 cluster bacterium AG-321-K23 | reverse complement strand
ACAAACAAAAAACAAAAAACAAAAAAAAAAACAATAGGTAGTCCTTGATTACCTGTAAAAAGTGGCAGTGATATACATGGATTCCCATTGAGAGACCAAGTAGTGTTAAATATTGGAGATCCGGTATAATCTAATCCCTTTAATGCTTCGCCTGGTGCACTAGGAGTAATAATTAGATCTATATCATCAAAAACAGCATCGACTTGATTTTTTAGAATTGACAACTCCTTTAAAGCTAATCGATAATTTTTATTACTTACTTGATATCCATCATTAAGCCTACCATTTCTCAACTGATCACTTAATTGGTCATAATAATTAAATCTTTCATGAGATATTGATCTTTTAAATTCATATCCACTAATGTCTAAATGAAGTGCGTCTGATTTTGAAATAAGATTGTCAATTTCTAAATTAATTACATTTAATTTGTCTGAGTGAAGTGAATTAACAAAATGCTCTAAACTTTTTTTTGTAGAATTGTCAGTTTTATCCCAATGAGGTGTTTTAACAAATCCAACTTTAATTTTTTTTAAATCTATTTTTTTTATTAAAACTAATTCTTCTTCAAGAAGGATTGATCGAAAAAGTGCAATATCTTCTACTGACCTAGACATCAGTCCTAAAGTGTCAATTGATGGAGAGTTTGGTAGAATACCTGATTTATCAAAATCACCATATGATGGTTTATATCCAATAACACCACAGTAAGCGGCAGGTCTTATTACCGATCCAGTTGTTTGAGTACCAAAACAAACTGGTACCATCATGGATGCTACGGCAGCAGCTGATCCAGAACTTGAGCCCCCAGGTGTAAAATCTTTATTATGTGGGTTTCTTGTTAATCCAGGAGCTCTATGTCCTAATTCTGTAGATACAGTTTTGCCAATAAAAATACATCCTGATTGTTTTGCAACAGCTACCGAAGCAGCATCTCTCATAGGAACATTATTTTGATAAAAATTAGTACCAAATCCAGTAGGTGTGTTGCTTGCATCAATTATATCTTTAATTCCGAATGGAATTCCAAGTTGTGATTTATTATTTTTATTATCTAGTTGTTTAGCTTTTTCTAAAGCTCTATCTTCATCCAAGTATACCCAAGCTTTTATAATATCTTCTTTTTCACGTATTCTCTCGAAACAACTTTGTACCCACTCGTACCTTGATAACTTATTGTTACCAATTAGTTTAATTGCATCAGTTGCAGTTAATTCAAAAGGATTTGTCATGGTGCTTTCTCATGTGATTTTAATAGCGATATCTTAATGATTAATTTTTAGTTTTGTAAAATGAAATTTTAGTTTAACCTTCTCAATATATTTTGGGGAGAAATAAATGGAAAATATGACCGAAAAGTTTGCTGAGTTTTGTGCCGAGATTAGATACGAAAATTTATCTTCAGATGTTATAAAAAGAACGAAATTATTAATTCTTGATACTGTCGGAATAATAATACGAGCAAGGCATGATGCAGAATCTACTGCTAGTTTGGTCGCAGCAATCGATAGATTAGAAATGAGTAACGGAAGTTGCCAAGTTTTCTCTGATAAAAATAGCTACTCACCTAGTGCAGCCGCACTTCTTAATGGAACTTTAGCTCATTCTCTTGATTTTGATGATACTCATGCAGAAGCATCTTTACATTCAAGCGCCCCAATACTTTCCGCAGCATTAGCTGCAGCGCAAATGAACAAATCATCAGGACAAGAGTTAATTACAGCGTGTGTAGCTGGTTATGAAATACAAATAAGACTTGGATTAGCGGGAGGCTCATCAGCACATTATAAAAAAGGATTTCATCCAACTGCTACATGCGGTGTGTTTGGTGCTGTAGCTTCAGCAGGGTACCTTATGGGCTTAAACAAAGAACAGTTTGTATCTGCATTTGGAATAGCCTTAAGTCAATCAGCTGGATCTATGCAATTTTTAACGGACGGTGCTTGGACAAAAAGATCGCATGTAGGACAAGCAGCTCAGAATGGTCTAAATTGTGCGACAATGGCGGCGGAAGGTTTCAAAGGTCCTTCTCAAGCATTTGAGGGACAGTGGGGTTATTTACATGCATATGCTTCAGGAGGAGACTTAAAAAAAGCATTATATGGTTTAGGGAGTAAATTTGAAACACTTAACTTGGGAGTAAAACCTTACCCTTCTTGTAGATATAGTCATGCAGCAATTGATGGTATAATAGATTTAAAAAAAGAATTAGATTTTTCCATTGATGATTTAGATGATATTGATATTGGTCTGTCTGAAACAGCATTGAATATAATTGGTTATCCATTAAAGGATAAACAAAATCCAAAAAGTATTGTTGATGGACAATTTTCAATGCCTTTTTGTGCTGCTGTAGCTGCTAAAAGTGGTGGATTAAAGTGGGATGATTATAAAGATCATTTAAATAACAATGATACATTAGCGTTATGTAACAAAATAAAAGTAAATCCAGACAAAGATGCTGAGAAATGCTGTCCAGAATTTATGAGTGCAAAGGTAAAAATGGTGGTAAAAGGAAAGACTTATGAAAAGTTTGTAAAGATTCCAAAAGGAGAACCAGAAAACTTTATGAAAGACGAAGAATTTATATCAAAGTTTAAAGGTTTAACAGAGCCATATTTATCAAATGATAGAGTTAACCAGTTGACAGATTTAATGCTTAAAATTGATCAAGCAAATAATGTCAATTCAATATTTGAGTATAGTCAGATAGATCTATAATCATAAATTTAGGAGATATTAATGAATGAACATAAAATAATTGAAGTTGAAAATGAAAAATCAGAATCTGAAGATAATTTAATAATAGAATCTGTAAATAAATTCTTAGAAAAAGACGTAAAGCCATATGTAAAGGAATTCGAATCACAAGATAAATATCCACAGGAGATTGCCGATAAAATGGCAGAGTTAGGACTATTTGGGGCAACCATTTCTCCTGAATATGGAGGCCTTGGTTTGTCAGCAGTTACTTATTCAAAAATTGTAGAAAATGTTTCAGCCGTATGGATGTCAGTATCTGGAATATTTAATTCACATCTCATAATGTGTGCAGCAGTTGAAAGATTTGGTACTGAAGAAATGAAAAGACTTTATCTTCCAAAGTTTGCAACAGGTGAGATTAGAGGAGGAATTGCATTAACTGAACCAGATTGTGGTACAGACCTTCAATCAATAAAAACCAAAGCAAAAAAAGTTGGGAATGATTATATTATCAACGGCACAAAAACGTGGATCACGAACTCAGTTCAAGGAACTATATTAGCTGTTTTAGTTAAAACTGACCCATACATAACACCAGCTCATAAAGGTATGAGTTTAATTCTTGTTGAAAAGAAAGATGGATTTGTATCAAGAAAACTCAAAAAATTAGGCTATAGGGGCATTGATACAGGAGAAGTTCAGCTTGAAAATGTTAAAGTACCTATCTCCAACTTGATTGGCGAAACAGAAGGTAAGGGTCTTAAACAAATATTAGCTGGTCTTGAATTAGGAAGAATTAATGTGGCTGCTCGAGGAGTAGGGGTGGCTAGGGCATCTTTAGAAGATTCAATAGAATATTCAAAAGTAAGGAAAACTTTTGGGAAACCAATAAGTGAACATCAATCAATTCAAATTAAACTAGCTGAGATGGCAACAAAACTTGAAGCATCTAGATTGTTAACTGAACAAGCTGCAAAAGCTTATGACTCTGGTAACAGATCTGACTTGCAAGCTGGAATGGCAAAATTATTTGCTACTGAAACTGCGTTGTTTAATTCTACTGAAGCAATGAGAATTCACGGTGGCTTTGGATATTCTCCAGAATATAATATCGAAAGATATTACCGAGATGCTCCATTATTAGCTATTGGTGAAGGAACGAATGAGTTGCAGAAATTAATAATTGCTAAGCAACTTGTGTCAGAAGGTTAAATTATTTTAAACAACATATATTGCAAAACTGAACGAGACAACACCAGCAGCAAGTCCAACTATAGGCTTTTTTGAAAATAGTAAGAAAATTACTACTCCAATTAAAAACGGAATTATTCTTTCTATTAATTGAGTTTCAGCTAAAGCACCAGTTGGAAATATAATAATGCGTGTCATTAAAGCAGTCGTCATTGCAAATGCTATTGAATTAATCCATTTCGCAAAAAAACTATCCTTTTCTACTTTGCTTGATAAAACTACGCCTAAAAACCTCCAAACAAAAATACCTGAACTAGCTACTAAAAGCATTAACCATGGCATTAATTCAGGAATAATCAATGAATCTTCATACATTTATTTTATCCTTTTTAAAATAATAACTAATCATCAATCCTGTTGAACCACCAATTAATCCAGCAATTATCAAACTCCAATCACCAATGTAAGGATATAAAATAGGACCAATTATTCCACCAGTGAAAACAGCCAATCTATAATGAATCTCAACAGCTCTTAGCATTAGTATAGTTAAATATAAAGGCATGATGAAAACAGGAATAGATACAACATCATTTGGTAAAAAATCATATAATTTATAACCAATAACCGTTGCTGATGATGTAAATAAAACTAGAGCTAAACTGAGACCTTGAAAAAATTTGAATAAATCTTTTTCATCTACTTCACTTTTTACTTTAGTCAATTCTGCCCAGCCAGTAGGGCTAATTAGGTGTGCCCAAAATAATTTTTTAATAAGTGAAAATTTATGTTGATTAATATTCATTAATGTTAATCCAGATAGAACTAAAAAAAATTGCCTCATATTGGCTAATAATACAGTAGTAAATAATAAGAACATTGGAGTACCAACTGAAAAAAGAGATACAAAGATTACCATTCCTGGCATGCTCCACAAGATTAATAGTGACCCAAGACAAAGATATAGATCAAGTCCTGCCTCTCCAGCAAAAACACCAAAGCCAAACATAGCAGCACTCATACCTATTCCAGGAAAGCCAAAACCTGTAAGAATTCCCTTTTTGAAAGCGTTAATTTTTTCCATTATAACATCTTATTTCTAATTTATATTTTTGCGATTAGATCTATTTCTACTGATGCTCCAACTGCTAGACCTGTAACACCAATACATGTTCGAGCTGGAAGTTTATCTTCATTGAAATAAGATTTATATATTTTATTAACTTTATCAAAATCTTGAAAATTTACTAAATATACTCTCACAAAAGCCACTCTCTCCAGAGAAGAACCACAATTGTCCAAAACATTAATCAGATTTTTCATAACTTGATGAGTTTGTTCTTTAACATTATTACTAACTAGTATATTTGGATTTTCTGGTAATGTTGGCATCTGCCCAGTAATAAAAATAAATTCACCTGCTTTAACAGCGTGACTAAAAGGACCTACTCTTTCAGGTCCATTTGCAAATACTAAATGTTCAATATCCAATCAATTACTCCAATTAAGATTAATGTTGTCAAAAAGGTTAATTCAAATAAACTTTGCATTAACAGGGGGATTTTTCAATGAGATTTAAAAACAAAACTGTGTTTATTACTGGAGCTGCAGGTGGTATTGGTCGTCAAACAGGGCTTAGTTTTGCTAAAGAGGGTGCTAATGTAGCTGTTTCAGATTTAGATTTTGATATGGCAAGTAGAGTAGCTAAAGAAATAAAATCTGCTGGTGGTAACGCTGAGCCATTCAAATTAGATGTGACAAATCAAAATGAAACTATTGAAAATATGAAAAAGGCATATGAACATTTTGGGAGTTTAGATGTTGCATTTTGTAATGCAGGTATAAGAGAGATTGTGTCTCCATTAGAATTGTCTGTAGAAGAATGGAGAAAGGTTATTGATATAAATGTTACTGGGGTTTTCATCACTGCAAAAACATTTGCAAAGCACTGTGTTGAAAAAAAAATAAAGGGTAATATTGTAATTACTTCATCAACTTTAAGTGTAACTGCAGCACCAAATAGGTGTGCTTACACTGCTTCAAAACACGCTACTGCTGGAATAACTAAGCAATTAGCTATAGATCTAGCAAAGTATGACATAAGAGTAAATGCTGTTGGGCCAGGAGTTATTAGAACTCCATTAACAGAAAGATATTTTCAAGATGAAGAAGCTTCTCAAAAAGTAAAGAACTTGCACGCCATGAAACGTTGGGGAGAACCTAATGAAATTTCTAGTGCAGTTTTATATCTTGCAAGTGACGAAGCAAGTTTTTGTACTGGTACAAATTTAATTGTAGATGGTGGATGGACAGCTGGAAAAGACTGGTAGTTAACTAATTTTATTTAAGACTGGATGTAGATATTTTAAAAATTCTTTTGGATTTTCACTCATTGGAAAATGACCTACATTTTTCATTTTAATCATTTCGATACCAATAGTGTCAGCTAGAGATTTTGTTTCCTCTGGTGTTGCTGAGTAATCATATTCACCAGTTAATAAATAAATTGGACATTTTGAATTATCAATTTTTTTAATTTCATTGCCAATATTCCCATCGAACTTATAAAAAAATAAATCTCCCTTAAAAATTCCAGGTCCACCTTGCATGTAATGCCACATTGTTTCAAACTTATCACTTTCAGGACTTGTTGGTGCCATTAAGCCATAAGCAATACCCCCACAAACTTCTCCTCCATGTACATCTTGTCTATGTAACCAACTGATATCGTAATAAGGATCCAAATGACCAGCACTTTGAAGCCCAATTAATGCTCTAAATTTATCTGGAAAATTTATAGCTAAATGAAGAATAATTCTTCCGCCTATAGAACAGCCCATTACAACAGGCTTTACTAATTCTAAACCATTTATGAAGCTCATAATTTGAGAAATATAAAAGTCAGTTGATAGTTTATAATTTCCAACTTTTGCATTTTCTGGTGGAGAAGATTTTCCATGCCATGGCATATCAAATACAACAACCCTAAACTTTTCTAATATTTTTTTATCATTCAAAAGAGCTCTATATTGTCTCCCATCAGATCCCGCAGTATGTAGGCAAACTAGAGGAATGCCCTGACCAGCTTCTTCCCAATATATCCTATAGTCAATACCATCAATTTTAAATTTTCCATATTGACCAGAAATAGGTTCTTTTTCAATTTTCATTTTTACTCTCCGCTGGTCTTAGGGAGGCCAGAAGTAATTTGAAGTATAGTAAGTGAGACATTAAAGGATGGAGATCTCCTTCAAATTTCAAAACTTTTCTTCGAAGCATTGCAATAATATCATGAGACCCTGGTTGAGGGGTATGTTGTAAAAATTTTAACCACTCGTTCTTAGGTGCAGTTAGTTTAAAAATATAGCTTGGCATTACAAAAGGTCCTTCTTCGACATTTTTTACAACGCCGTTTTCAATATTTACTAAATACTCATGCTCGATAGTACTAATCATAAAACATGTATTTAGATATTGAGCCATGATAGAAAGTTGGCTTCGTTTTTCATTTTTTTCTATTAAAGATTTAAACATAAGATTCTCAAAACAAATTCAATAAAGTTTTACATAAAATTAAATTATTACCAATTAGATTTTTATTTTGATATGTTAATTAAGAATAAGATTGGAGGGTTTTGTGAACGGGGCAGAGAGTTTAGTTAGTACTTTATTAGAAGCTAATGTTGATGTCTGTTTTACTAATCCTGGAACATCAGAAATGCATTTCGTTGCAGCTCTGGATAAATATCAAAACATGCGAAGCATTTTGTGTCTTTTTGAGGGATGTGCCACTGGTGCTGCTGACGGTTACTTTAGAATGAAAAGGTCACCAGCATCAACTTTACTTCATTTAGGTCCTGGTTTAGCTAATGGCCTTGCAAATCTGCATAATGCAAAAAAAGCTAATTCAGGAGTTGTAAATATAGTAGGCGAGCACGCTCTTGATCATATAAAATTAAATGCTCCGTTAACTTCAGATATTGAAGGAATAGCAAGGCCAGTTTCACATTGGGTAAAAACAAGTAAATCTTCAAAAGATATTGCAAAGGATGGTGCTGAAGCTATTAGACAAGCCAATATAAAACCTGGGCAAATTGCAACTTTAATCTTGCCTGGTGATACCGCATGGAATGAAGGAAGCAAAATTGAGTCTATTGAGTTAAATATGAAATCTAAAATTGTTTCTTCTAAATTAATAGACAAAGCAATCTTAGAACTTCAAGATGCAAAGAATCCTCTAATACTTGTTGGTGGTGAGGCTTTAGAAGAAAATAACCTTATTAAATTAGCAAAAGTAGCTGATAAAATAGGCTGTCCAATCAAAACTGATTGGTTTAATGCTCGATTAGATAAAGGTGCAGGGAGAATTAATTCTGTAAGAATACCATATGTAGTTGATAAAGCAGTTGAAGTGCTCAAAGATTTTGACACCATTATAATAATAGGAGCCAGACGACCAGTTGCCTTTTTTGCATATCCAAATAAGCCTGGAGTTTTAACACAAGATACCACTAAATTTTTTCAATTAGCTTCTATTTCAGATGATATCACCACAGTTGTTGAAGAGTTATCAGATAAAATTGGGATATCAAATAATACTCCTAGTACTATTTCAAAATTTGATATCCCAGACATTCCTAAAGGTCCTATTAACCCAATGTCATTGGGAATGGTATTAGGTGCATTAATCCCAGAAAATGCGATCATAGTTGATGAATCTGTAACTACTGGAAGAGAATTCTTTTATCAAACTTCAGGATCATATCCACATACATGGCTTAACAACTGTGGAGGGTCTATAGGATTTGGTATGCCTGTAGCGATTGGAGCGGCAATATCATCTCCTGATCAAAAAGTTATCTCTTTAGAAGGTGATGGAAGCGCCATGTATACTGTCCAATCTTTATGGACTATGGCAAGAGAAAATTTAGACATAGTTGTATTAATTTTTGCAAACCAAAGTTACAAGATCCTTCAAGGAGAATTAACAAATGTAGGTGTTGACAACCCAGGGAAATCAGCGATGGAAATGTTGTCTTTAAAAGATCCAGCATTAGATTGGGTCTCTATATCAAAGGGCATGGGAGTTGACGCTGTTAAAGTTGATAATATTGAAGATTTAGTAAAATATTTTAAACATGGTATTAGAGAAAAAGGCCCATTTCTAATAGAAGTTTTGATTTAAATATTTTTATTGTAATAAAATTGAAATAAATATCTTTTATTAAAATTATGTTTTGAGAATTCATCTGGTTTAAATTGATGAGATTAAGTTAGATTTATCAAATGAAACTCAAAACTCCATATTTAGCTACTAAAATATTGTTACATTCAATAACTTAGCTTAACCTTAAATTAAAAAATATAAGGTGCTTAATTATAGAATCATTTATTATTGCCGCAGTCTTGTTCGCTGCATTTCTGCATGCTTCTTGGAATTTTATTCTAAGGGGGGCTGAAGATAAATTATTGAGCATGACTTCGGTTGTTTTAGGTCATGTTCCATTTGCTATAATTGGCATTTTAGCTTATGGGTTGCCTGATATAGTTGGTCTAAAATACATTTTAGCCAGTTCTTTATTGCATTTTTTTTATCAAGTCTTTCTACTTAATGCTTACAGATTTGGAGAACTATCAGAAATTTATCCAACAGCAAGAGGCTTATCTCCTCTAATCATAGTTACTACAAGTTATTTTTTTTTTTACGAAGAAATTTCAATTAATCAAGTCACAGGTATTTTTTTAATTTCATTTACCTTAATCATATACGGTTTAAAACAATTCTTAGATAAACAATCGGATATTAGGGGGTTTCTTCTAGCTATTATTACCGGATGTTTTATTGCTAGTTATTCATTAGTAGATGGATATGGTGCAAGAATCACACAAAATCCTATAGGATTTTATAGTGTAATGACCTTAATCAATGGACTTATTTTTTACTTTTTTGCACGCTGGAAAGAAAATAATATTCTCAAAAGAATAGTTTTGAATGGAAAAACTTCTTTTTTCATTGGTGGCACAGCATCTTATTTAGCTTATGGTATTGTTGTTTGGGGTTGTTTATACTTACCTATTGCCGTAGTTTCATCTTTGAGAGAAACGTCTATATTGTTTGCAGTGATTTTTGGTATATTTTTATTGAAAGAGAAAATTAGTATAACAAAATATTTTCTCATAGCTGGATTGTTTTTAGGTGTGATGATTTTAAAGTTTGGTTAGTTTTTCATATATATTATAGTTCTTTTAATAAATTAAATTTTATAACTATTTAAATAAGGCAATAAATATTGGACATTTCTAATAACCCAAACGAAATTAGTATATTAGTGGCTTTTTCTTTTTTTATTGCTGGCGTGGTAAAAGGAGTTATTGGAATTGGTCTTCCAACTACAGCTATAACTCTTATGACTTTTTTTGTGTCTCCTTTAACAGCATTAGGACTAAATCTTATTCCGATGACTGTTTCAAATATGTGGCAACTTGGTAAGGCAGACAATCCAAAAGAATTAATTCAAAATTATAAACATTTTGCAATTTTTCTTTCTATTTGTTTATTGATAACATCATTTTATGCAGCCCAATTTGGGGATGATTTAGTAAGATTAATTTTTGCTATTGCAGTTCTTTTATTTGTTTTTTTACAAGTTTTTGGCTTTAATTTTAAGATGAAGCCAAGTCAGGATATTTTTTGGCAAGGTGGGCTAGGAACGCTGGCGGGTTTAATTGGTGGTATAGCCTCAATTTGGGCAGTTCCAATTACAATGTATTTATTAATGAAAAATGTTACCCCAAAGCAATTTGTAGATGTAAGTGGTTTTTTGATAACAATTGGATGTATACCTGTTTCCTTGGGATATATCGCTACTGGTGTTTTTATACCTAGCATGTTTGTTTATGGAGCTCTTGGTTCTGTAGTTGCAGTAATTGGCTTTCAAATAGGTGAAAAGATTAGAAATAAATTAAATGCTAAAACTTTTAAAAATGCGTTACTTATTTTTTTTAGTTTTTCCGCCATCAATATGATTATTAAATCACTATTAGAATTTAATATCTTTGATGAAATTAAATTATTTTGATTTCAACCTCTGATAAATCTTCTACTTTGTATATTATATGATCACCTTTATTAGGAGCACGTGTTTTAATTACACTTCCTGTAATTATAACACTATGTTTTGGAATAGTCCTTCCTAATGAAGTAAGAAGATTTGAGACCCAAGCTAGTGATTCTAGTGGATTGGCATCTTTGATCATTGCATTTTGTGGACTTTCGTCATTCCAAAGTAATTGTGATCTAATAGTATCTAAGTTTAATTGTTTCCAATCTGGAAGTTCTTTGCCTATAACTATACCTGAGCACCAAGCATTATCTGTTATCATTGAGAGTGGGTTTATATCAGAATAATTAGCATTACGATCTATAATTAATTCAAAAGCAGGTGATAAAGATTTTATATATTTTCTAATATTTTCGCTATTAAATGGTCCCATTTCAGGTTTCAAATCATCTGACATAGTCACAGCTATTTCGAACTCCAACCCTAATCCATGAAAGTTTTCTAATTCAAAGGTTGAAGGACTTGATTTGATTTCATTTGCAAAAATTCCACCGGCAACTGGATGGTCTATTCCACAGAGTTGTTGTTGTACTTTAGAAGCTAAAGCAATCTTAAAACCACCTAAGCTACCTCTTCCAGAATTTTCTTGAAAGATTTTTTGTGTTTCATAAGCTTCATCAAAATCTTTAGGCATTAATGTTTCTGGTAAGTTTTCAAAGTTTTGCTTTAAATTATGTTGATCTAACATACATTGTGCAATTTGCTCTAATCTATTCATAATTAATCCTTCACAAAATCATGTTGGAATATCTTATAAAAAATTTATATTATTACAAACTATAGTTTGATATTATTAACATCTAAAATAACACTAAATTAATTGAGGTTTGCTGTGTTAGACAACCAAATTATTAATATCAGAAGTGAAGTGGATAATTGGCTGCAGAGTTTCAATGAAGTTATTTCACAGCAAAAAAATATAGACGAATCTAAAAAAATTCTGTCCAACCTGTTTTTTGAAGATAGTCATTGGAGAGATATTTTAGCTCTTACATGGAAGATACAAACTGTATCAGGAAAATCGAACGTAATAGAAAATCTTTTAAACAAAATAATGGAAGTTTCTGCCAAGAGTTTCCAAATTGACCAGCGAAGAACACCTCCTAGAGAAGTTATAAGAGCTGGGGAAAATGTCATTGAAGTTATTTTGAGATTCAAAACAAAGTTTGGAAATTGTGAGAGTGTAGTTCGTTTATGTGAAGATCAAGAAAGAAAGGGAAACTTCAAAGCATGGAGTATCCTGACTGCTTTAAGTGATCTTAACTCTTCTAACAAAAAAAATCTTGAACAATATCAAAACATTTTGGAAGGGCCTAATTGGTTAGATAAAAGAAATGAAGATAGGCTCTATAAAAATAGAGAACCAGAAGTGATTGTTATTGGAAGTGGTCAGGCGGGTCTTTCTATTGCAGCAAGGCTCAAACAACAAAATATAGATACACTTATTGTAGATAAAAATGAAAGAGTAGGAGATAACTGGAGAAATAGATATCATTCCTTGAAATTGCATAATCAGACACATGTTAATCATTTGCCATATATGCCTTTTCCTTCTACTTGGCCAACATATATTCCAAAAGACAAGTTAGCAGGATGGTTTGAGTATTATGTTGAAAGTATGGAATTAAATGTATGGACAAATACAAAATTCATTGGGGCTGAATATAACGAAAATAAAAAGCATTGGAATGTAAAACTCAAATTATCTAATGGCACTATTAAAATCGTGAAACCAAAGCATATTGTCATGGCTGTTGGTGTAAGTTCAGTTCCAAATCGCAACAAAATACCCGGCATAAATGACTATAAAGGTAAGGTTATTCATTCAGTAGATTATGATAGTGGAAAACACTATAATGGAAAAAATGTTTTAGTTTATGGGACTGGAACTAGTGCACATGATGTTGCACAAGATCTCTATGTGCATGGAGCAAATGTAAAAATTGTACAACGCTCACCTTCTATGGTTGTAAATGTGGAACCTAGCGCACAATTACCTTACCAATTATACAACGAAGGTCCAAATACTGATGATTGTGATTTAATAACCATCTCATCGCCTCTAGAAGTTCTTAAAAAGACACACCAGTTATTAACACAAAAAACAAAAAAAATTGATAAACCTCTCCTAGATAAACTTACAAGTGTTGGCTTTAAACTTGAATATGGAGAAGAAAATTCTGGGTGGCAATTTAAATATTTGACAAGGGGTGGTGGTTATTATTTCAATGTTGGTGCTTCAGACTTAATCGCAGATGGTAAGATTAAAGTTATACAATTTTCAGATATTGTAAATTTTTTATCATCTGGCATTGAGATGAAATCAGGTGAAAAGTTTGACGTAGATTTGATGGTTACAGCTACTGGATATAAAGGTCAAGAATATGTTGTAGAAGAATTATTTGGCAAACCAGTTGTAGACAAAATTGGCCCTATTTGGGGATTTGATGATGAAAGGCAAGAGCTAAGAAATATGTGGATACAAACCAAACAGCCAGGACTTTGGTTTCATGCAGGAAGTTTAGCTCAATGTAGAATTTTTTCTAAATTTTTGGCTTTACAAATTAAAGCAACACAGGAAGGTATTATTTAGTAACAATATAAATTTTTATGGTCGGATTTTAGCTCCAGTTAATTTTTCATAGGTAAGAGCAACAATACTCATGTCAGCATTTTCACCAAATTCATCGATAGTGTTTTCTAAAAGTTCTTGCGATAATTTTCCTAATGGAATGTCAACATCATTTGAATTAGCTATTTTAGTTGCTACTCCTGCATCTTTTTTCATTAAACCTGTACTAAAACCTTGAACCATTTTCCCAGACAGAATATTGTCAGGTAGAGTAATTTCTATTGCATAGTTTCTGCCAGAGCTTTTTTGAATAATTTCAACTGCTTTTTTAGGATCAACACCATCTTTGACAAGCAATGAGATGACTTCAAAAGTTGCCATTCTACAAATTAAATTAAGTAAGTTGTTTCCAGCTTTAATTGAGTGACCAGATCCAATTTTCCCAGCATAGAAAATATTTGAACTTATATCATCCATTATTGGTTTTATTTTTGTGAATTGCTCCTCTGTTCCACCTATCATTATAGCTATATTTCCATGATAAGCTCCTTTTGGACCACCACTTACTGGAGCATCTATGAAATTAATTTCTTTTTCTTTAAGTTTATCAGAAATTTTTCTTGTTATTTCCGGTTCTCCAGTTGTCATATCAATTATGTATGCACCCTTTTTCGCTGAGATAGCTAATCCATTATCTCCATTAACAACAGTTTCTACTATTGAGCTTGTAGGTAAACATAAGAAAATGTGGTTAACTTTGGATGCAACCTCGGAGGGAGATGAACAAGCTACAGCACCTTTATGAGTGAAATATTGAAGATTGGTTTTTTCAAGGTCATAAGTATAAAGTTTATATTTTTTAATTAACCTTTCAGCCAGTGGCCTACCCATATTGCCTAAGCCAATAAACCCAATTTTATCCATGAAAAAATCTCCTGAAGAACATGTTCATCAATCTAGGAAAATGTTCCCAAAATATTATGTTTAAAACAATCACGTTTACTTATTTTTTCGAACCAACCTTTTAAGTTTGATAGATTTGGACGTTCAAAAGGTAAAGAAAGATATCTATATGAAGCAGCCCCCATTATAATATCTGACATGCCAAATTTATTATTTAAGATATAATCACGGTCTTCTAAAAATTTATCAAAAATTTCAAACTTTTTATTTAATAAAATAATATTTTTATCAATCAGTTCTTGATCACGATCTTCAGGTGGGTTCCTTACTAATCCCCAAAATATTGGTGTCATGTTTAATTGTAAATCAGTTGTTTGAAATTCCATCCATGATTCAGCAATCGCAATATCTTCGTCATTAGAAATTTCATATATATCTGTATATTTTCTATATAAGTATCTTACAATTGTATTTGATTGCTTAATTATAGATCCTTTGTGATCTAAAGTTGGAACTATAAGTTGAGGATTTATTTTTTCATAATTTTCTACGTTAACTTTTCCAAACTTTCCATGCTCATCATGCCATTTAAATTCAAGATTTAATTCGCAAAGAGCCCATGAAACTTTTTGGACGTTTATAGAATTTCTTCTACCATATAATTGTATCAAAAATTTATCCTTTTTATTTCATTACAGATAGGGGAGTGGAACTTAAGTTCTGAACAAGTATAGAATTTCTGTCTACAAGTTTTGCGACTGTGGGAGCAATGTTTTCTAACCATTCTTTACTTTCATAAACAGCCTTGTAAAGTTTTACTTTTTCCTCTTGATTTTCAAATCTTCTAATCCAGACATATGTATTGCCTTTTTCTTCAGAATTCATTACACGTTCACCATTTTCTAAAGCGAATTGGTCTGAACTATCCATTACAAAACTGCCATGTACAACCATACCTTTTTCTACTTGAAAAGGCATTATAGTTTTCTCCATAAAAGAAACCCACTCATTCATTTTCCCAGGAGCAATTTGATAAATTCTCAATTCAAAAAAAGCACTCATTACAACACCTCTTAAAAGTAAATAAAATTAAACATTATATAATTAAATTTAAATATTCAAATTTTCATTTATATTATCATCAGTAGTTTTTTAAGGAGAGCTGAATGGATTACTCAAAGGGATGTTTTATTGGACGAATATGGGACAATTCGAAAAATGGACCATGTTTAATTACAATTAAAGATGGAAATGTATATGACATTACAGCTAAAGAGATCCCTACTGTAAGAGATTTGCTTGAATTAAAAGATATAAAAAAATATTTAAATAACGTTCAAGGTATAAAATTAATTTCAGTTGAAGAATTGTTTGAATCAAGCCTTAAAAAAAAATCAGAATATTGCCTACTTGCTCCATGTGATTTTCAAGCAATTAAAGCATGTGGTGTAACATTTGCTAAATCAATGGTTGAAAGAGTAATTGAAGAAAGAGCAGCAGGTGATCCTACAAAAGCAGAAAATCTTAGAAATCATATTGGTGGATTGATTGGTGATAGTCTGCAAAATATTATTCCTGGGTCAGAAAAAGCTATTGAAGTTAAAAATGCTCTTATTAAAGAAGGTTTATGGTCACAATACCTAGAGGTTGGCATTGGTAAAGATGCTGAAGTTTTTACTAAAGCTCAGATTTTATCATCAGTTGGCTTTGGATCAGAAGTAGGTCTAAATCCTATTTCAAATTGGAATAATCCTGAACCAGAAATCGTTTTAGCGGTTAACAGCAAAGGCATAATCAAAGGAGCCACTCTTGGTAACGATGTTAACTTAAGAGATGTTGAGGGACGTTCTGCTCTTCTTTTGGGTAAAGCTAAAGACAATAATGCCTCGTGTTCAATTGGACCCTTTATAAGAATTTTTGACGATACTTATTCACTAGATGATATGAAATCAGCTCACATTACATTAAAAGTTGAAGGTGAAGAAGGATATATATTAAATGGTTCAAGCTCTATGTCAGAAATAAGCAGAGATCCAGAAGATTTGGTAAATCAAACAATTGGAAGACATCATCAATATCCTGATGGTTTTATGTTATTTTTAGGAACATTGTTTGCCCCTACTGAAGATAGAGACGTAGTAGGTGAGGGATTTACTCATAAAATTGGAGATAAGGTAACTATTTCAGAGTCTAATTTGGGAGAATTAGTAAATTATGTAAATTTATCCACAGCTTGTCCACAATGGGAGTTTGGCATATCTTCAATGATTAAAAATTTAAGTCAAAGAGGTTTGATATAAAATAAATTTTAGGAATTCATTATGAAAGAAGCATTAAAAGGATCCTTAGAGGGCATAAAAGTAATAGATTTTTCAACTCTCTTACCAGGACCACTTGCAAGTTTGTTCTTAGCAGAAACAGGAGCAGAGGTAATTAAGATTGAAAAACCTGGTGTTGGGGATGAAATAAGATTGTCTAATCCTCAATGGGGCGAACAAAGTGTATCTTTTTCTATGCTTAATAGGGGTAAAAAAAGTTTATCATTGGATTTAAAAGATCCTAAAAATATAAAAATCTTAATACCAATTTTAAAAGAAGCTGACATTATAATTGAACAATTCAGGCCTGGAGTAATGAAAAGACTTGGCTTGGATTACGAAAGTATAAAAAAAATTAATCAAGACATAATTTACGTTTCTATCACAGGTTATGGTCAATATGGACCAAAAAGTATGCTTGCAGGTCACGATCTAAACTACATTGGTAATGCAGGTCTTCTGAGTATAAGTATGGGTCGAGAAAACAATACCGTTGTTCCGCCAGCACTTGTAGCCGACATAGCAGGTGGATCTTATCCGGCTGTAATAAATATCTTATTAGCATTAAGAAAAAGGGACTTAAATAAAGAAGGCTCGTATATCGATCTATCCATGACAGAAAATCTTTTTCCTTTTATGTTTTGGGGTTTAGGTTCTGGTTTTGCTCACAATAAATGGCCAGGTAATAGTGATGGAGTTTTATCTGGAGGTTCTCCAAGATATAATATCTACAAAACAAGTGATGGAAGTTATGTAGCTGCTGCGCCATTAGAAGATAGATTTTGGAATAAGTTTTGCGAGGCAATAGAACTTCCAAAAAAGTTTATTAAAATGGAGAATGAACAAGAAAAGGTCATTCAAGAAATTAGAAAAATTATTGGACAAAAAAATAAAAAATACTGGGTTGAAGTATTTAACAAAGTAGATTGTTGCTGCTCAATTGTAAAATCAATTGAAGAAGCAATTAATGACAATCACTTTAAGGTAAGAAACATTTTTGAAAGAAAAATAATAAATAATTTAGGTGAAGAAATTCCTGCTCTTCCTTTACCTGTAGATATGCAATTTAGAAAAGATCAAAAAAGAGCTTCTGCTCCAAGTCTTGGAAATATTAATGATCAATTTTTCTGATTTAATAATCATTAACTTGACGTTACTAATACATGTTGTCAGTATAGTTAATTAGCGAATTTTTATGATTTAGCTTTGGAGATTTATTATGAAAAGATTAAACAACCTAGAATCTTACTGGATGCCATTTACCGCAAATAGGGATTTCAAGAAAGATCCCAGAATGGT
Source organism: SAR116 cluster bacterium AG-321-K23 (assembly GCA_003284565.1). GTDB lineage: Bacteria > Pseudomonadota > Alphaproteobacteria > Puniceispirillales > Marisalimonadaceae > Marisalimonas. The sequence continues at coordinate 12,895 of QBXO01000021.1, read as the reverse complement.
TGTTGCAGCTGATGGCATGTATTACAAAAGTGAAACTGGGCAGGATATTCTTGATAGCGCAGCTGGATTATGGTGTGTGAATGCCGGACACAACAGACCAGAAATAACATCTGCTATTTCTGAACAAGCTGCAACTTTGGATTTTGCTCCAAGTTTTCAATATGGCCATCCAAAATCTTTTGAACTTGCAAGTCGTGTGGCTGATTTATTTCCAAAAGGTTTAGACCATGTTTTTTTTACAAATTCTGGTTCTGAAGCTGTTGATAGTACACTTAAAATAGCTTTAGCTTATCATCGTGCTAGAGGTAAAGGAACTAAAACAAGATTAATTGGTCGTGAAAGAGGCTACCATGGTGTTGGATTTGGTGGAATTTCAGTTGGTGGGATGCCAAGAAACAGACAATATTTTGGATCATTGCTAACTGGTGTAGATCATATATCCCATACATTTCTTCCAGAAAAAAATAGGTTTTCTAAAGGTTCTCCCGAACATGGAGATTACCTAGCTAATACACTAGAAGATATTATTGCTCTTCATGATGCATCCAATATTGCTTCTGTAATTGTAGAACCTGTTGCGGGTTCTACTGGAGTACTGCCTCCACCAAAAAATTACTTGAAAAGACTCAGAGAAATTTGTGATAAACACGATATTTTACTAATTTTTGACGAAGTTATTACAGGCTTTGGTCGATTAGGTAAAGCAACAGCTTCAGAGTATTTTGGAGTTACTCCTGATATTATTTCGTGTGCAAAGGCCATCACCAATGGAATTATTCCAATGGGCGCTGCTGTAGTGTCTAAGAAAATTTATGACACAATGATGGATGAAGCAGATATGCCAATAGAGCTTTTCCATGGATATACATATTCAGGACACCCTATTGCATCTGCTGCTGGCCTTGCTGCTCTAGATATTTATAGAGATGAGGACTTGTTTAATAAGGCTGGAAAAACAGCTAAATATTTAGAGAATATTGTTCATCAGCTTAAAAATGATAAAAATGTAATTGATATACGAAATTTAGGTTTGGTAGCCGCAATAGAGATTGCTCCAAGGCCAGGAGCTGTCGGCGCCAGAGGTTATGAAGCTATGAAAAAAGCTTGGCATAAGGGTTTAATGCTAAGAGTTACAGGAGATACCCTTGCATTCTCTCCACCTTTGATTGCAGAAAATCATGATATAGATAAAATTTTTGAGATTGTTCAAGGTGTTTTAAAAGAATTAGACTAAATTTTTCATGCTATTAATTGGAATTTTGATGTAAACATCTCCATTATCTTCTGCAGGTGGCAAGTTACCAGCTCGCATATTTACTTGTATTGAAGGTATAATGAGTTTTGGCAAATTAAGGGTTTTATCTCTTGTTTCTCTTATTTCAACAAACTCGTCCTCACTAATTGAAGTTTTTACATGAATGTTATTTTTTTTCTGTTCACCTACTGTAGTAGACCACGCAACATTCCTTGTTGTGGGTGGGTAATCGTGGCAAACAAAAATTAAGGTGTCGTCAGGGTATCTCAATATTTTTTGAATAGATCTGTAAAGTTCTCGAGCGTTGCCACCAGGAAAATCAGCTCTTGCACTACCAAGATCTGGCATAAATAAGGTGTCTCCTACAAAAATAGAATTTCCAATTACATGTGCAGTACAAGCAGGTGTGTGGCCTGGTGTGTTTATTACTTTGCAATTAATATTTCCAATTTTGTATTCATCATTATCTTTAAATAATCTATCAAACTGACTGCCATCCCTCTGAAATTCAGTTCCCGCATTAAATGTTTTACCAAAAATATTTTGTATATCGGAAATTTTTTCAGATATACCAATTTTTCCACCTAGCTTTTTCTGTATGTAGGGTGAAGCAGACAGATGATCTGCATGAACGTGTGTTTCAATAAGCCACTCAAGATCTAATTTCAATTTTTCAATATAAGAAATAATTTTTTCTGCATTATGATAATCTATAGTACCTGATGAAAAATCAAAATCTAAAACACTATCTATTACGGCGCATTTTTTTGATTTCACGTCATAAACTACATAACTGATAGTAGATGTTTCCTTATCAAAAAAACCTTGAATTTTGAAATTTTTATCCAATCTTGTCTCAATCATTTTTAAACCTTAAACTATTTGTGGAACAGGCCTTTTTGTAGCCTCGTTTTTAATTAAAACTGACTCTAAACTTTTCGCAATTTCAGACAAATCTATATCTCTTCCAGCTGGAGCAATTAATTGGATTCCAAATGGCATATCTTTATGGTCTAGACCGCATGGTAATGCCCAGGCGCAAGGAATAGCCATGGTAGGTGCATAACTAATTGACAACCATCTCATATAAGTTGGTAATTTTTCTCCATTAATTTCGTCAACGAATAATTGTTCATGTGGGTATGGAGAAACGGATGCAGCTGGACAGATTAGAACATCATAATCATTAAAAAAATTACGAAAGTTTTTGTAAATCTTTGTCTGCATCGTATGGGCCCATGATACATCAGAAAGCGTGTATTTTAATCCTCTCTCAACGTTATCAATTACATTTGGTCCTAATAGATCTCTTGAATTTTCAAATCTTTCTTTGTGAGAAGCTACATAATTAAATCCTCTAATAACTTCAAAGCAATTATGAACATCTAAAAAATTTGGTTCAGCTTGATCGGAACTTAAAAAGTTACTTTTAAAAGTGTTAATTTTATCTAAAAAAGTTGATTTAATATCATCATCAACCGGAGCACATCCAAGATCAGTTGAAAACGCCATTTTTATGTTAGATAAATCTGCACCAATCAACTCTTGAGGCATTGAAATACTATCAAAACTTGAAAATGGGTCCATTCTATTTAAATTAACCTGTGCTTGTAGCAGCAAATAAGTATCAGTCACGTTTCTTCCCATAGGACCTTGAACAGAAAATGGATTTAAACCAACTGCTGCTTCTGTTGCTGGTACCAAACCTGGAGAAGGTCTAAAACCATTAACACCGCAAAACCCTGCTGGAGTTCTAAGACTTCCTCCATAATCACTACCATTGGCGAGTGGCATCATATTACAAGCAAGTGCGGCAGCACTCCCACCAGAAGAACCAGCTGGTGTTTTTGTCATATCAAATGGATTAGAAGTAGCACCATAAACCAAGTTTTTTGTATTTCCACCAGCACCAAATTCTGGTGTATTTGTCTTACAAAAAATTATTGCTCCTTCATTTCTTATATCTTCAACTACTGTGTCGTCATTCTCAGGAATTCTTTTTTCGTAAATTTTAGATCCAGACGTTGATCGAAGATTTTTAACAATATTTAAATCTTTTATGCCAACGGGTAATCCATGTAGCAGTCCTAATTCTGAACCAGACATAACATCATCTTCGGCTTTTTTTGCTTGTTTTAGAACATCTTCATTATTTATTGCTACAACTGCATTCACAGCAGGATTTAATTTTTCAATTTGCTCAATACAACTTTTTGTTAATTCTACCGGGGAAAGTTGTCTGTTTCCTATTAACCTTCTGGCCTCCACTGCATCAAGATCACATGGTCTGGACATTTTTACTCTCTTGCTATTTACAATAATAAAGATCACATTTTATTACGACCTCGTAAAGAAAGAAACAACAAAATATTAGTTAATTTTATAATAAATAAATGTTTATTGAGAATTATTATCAATTGTGTATAATGATTCTATGGATAGCAAAGATAAATTAAGGAAAGCTGGATTAAGACCTACTAAACAAAGGATGATAATCGCTAATATCCTGTTAGATGGTGTTAACAGACACTTTACCGCAGAGAATCTTCAAGACGAAATAAATTCTTCTGGAAACTCAATGTCAATTGCTACAGTATATAATTGCCTTAAAAAATTTAGAAATTGTGGGCTGATAAAGCAAATCGAAACTTCCAATGATACTGCTATTTTTGATACAAATACTCACCAACATCATCATTTTCTAAATGAAGAAACTGGTGAATTAATAGATATAGAAGATGATGAAATTAATTTAAAAAGTCTTCCAAAAATTCCACAGGGATATTATAGCAATGGCGTTGAAGTTTTAATAAAGTTAAAAAAACAGGATTAACTTTTTCACTTTAAAATCATTCTAAACTACTTGACATATACTAACTCAATTAATACCTTTATTATGTATTCAATTTCAATACTCGGAGAGGATCTATAATGGATGATATTGGTAAATGCCCAGTAATGCATGGCTCAGTCACAACTAATAGTGGAGTAAGTACAACTAATCGTGATTGGTGGCCTAACCAATTAAACCTTAATATATTGCATCAAAATGATAAGAGATCAAATCCAATGAGCTTGGACTTTGATTATAGAGAAGAATTCAAAAAGCTTAATTACCAGGCTTTAAAAAAAGATTTACATGATTTGATGACAGATTCCCAAGATTGGTGGCCTGCTGATTATGGTCATTATGGTCCTTTCTTTATTAGAATGACGTGGCATGCTGCCGGTACATATAGAACTAGTGACGGCCGTGGAGGCGGTGGTACAGGTGATCAAAGGTTTGCTCCACTTAATAGCTGGCCTGACAACGGTAACTTAGATAAGGCAAGAAGGTTGTTATGGCCTATTAAACAAAAATATGGAAATAAAATCAGTTGGGCTGATCTTTTTATTTTAACTGGAAATGTTGCCATTGAATCTATGGGTGGAAAGACATTTGGTTTCAGTGGGGGACGTGCAGACATTTGGTCTCCACCCGAAGATATTTACTGGGGTCAAGAAAGTGAATGGCTTGAAAACAAAAGATATACAGGCGATCGTGAATTAGAAATGCCTCTCGGTGCAGTTCAGATGGGATTAATTTATGTTAATCCTCAAGGTCCTGATGGAAATCCTGATCCTTTAGCTAGTGCGAGGGATATTCGTGAGACATTTGCTAGAATGGCAATGAATGACGAAGAAACTGTAGCTTTGACTGCTGGTGGTCATACATTTGGAAAAGCCCATGGCGCATCTGATCCAGATAAGTATGTTGGTGCTGAGCCAGAAGGTGCACCAATAGAACAAATGGGTTTTGGGTGGCAGAATTCTTATGGTACAGGATTTGGTAGCGACACTATAACAAGTGGAATTGAAGGTGCTTGGACTGCCAACCCTATAAAATGGGATAATGGTTATTTTGACTTGTTATTTGGATACGAGTGGGAATTAGTAAAAAGTCCTGCAGGAGCCTTTCAATGGCATCCAATAAATCCAAAAACAGAAGACATGGCGCCAGATGCTCATGATGGGTCAAAAAAAGTTACTACAATGATGACAACTGCTGACATGGCTATGAGGGAAGATCCTTCTTACAAGGTAATTTCGAAAAGGTTCCATGAAAACCCAGATCAATTTCAAGATGCATTTGCCAGAGCTTGGTTTAAATTACTACATCGTGATATGGGGCCAAAGACTCGTTATCTTGGCCCTGAAGTCCCTGAAGAGGAGTTGATCTGGCAAGATCCAGTTCCTGCTGGTAACAAAAGCTATGATATCAACGCAGTTAAATCATTAATTTCAGATAGTGGTTTGTCTACAAAGCAAATGGTTGAAACAGCATGGGCAAGTGCCTCTACTTTTAGAGGTACAGACATGCGTGGGGGTGCTAACGGTGCTCGCATTCGTCTAGAGCCTCAAAGAAATTGGGAGGTAAACAAACCAAATGAATTATCGAAAGTTCTAGATGTATATACATCAATATCTGAAAAAACTGGTGTATCTATTGCTGATGTAATTGTATTGGCAGGGAATGTTGGAATTGAAAAAGCATCAGGACAAAGCTTAGACTTTACACCAGGTAGGGGAGATGCAACTCAAGAAAAAACAGACGTTGACTCATTTGCGGTTCTTGAGCCTGTTGTTGACGGCTTTAGGAATTATCAAAAAGAAGATTATGGTATTAGTCCTGAGGAAATGTTGCTAGATAAAGCTCAGATAATGGGTTTAACAGCACCAGAAATGACTGTTCTTATAGGTGGACTAAGATCGCTTGGTATCAGCGCAGATGGTCATGGTGTTTTCTCAAAAGATACGAATAAATTATCTAATGATTATTTTGTAAATCTTCTTGATATGGGTATTGAATGGAAACCAATAAACAGCAATACTTATCAGGGTGTAAACAGATCCACTTCAGAAAAAGTAAATACGGCAACTCGAGTAGACTTAGCGTTTGGATCAAACTCTCAGTTAAGAGCGATATCTGAAGTTTATGCATGTAGTGATTCTCACGAAAAGTTTATTAATGATTTCATTGCTGCATGGAATAAGGTTATGAATTTGGACAGGTTTGATTTGTTAAAATCAGATAGATAATGTTTTTTCAAGAAGGCGATTTAATTATTTTAAATCGCTTTTTTTATGAGCGTGGATGTATTGCTTTATGTAATCTCAAAAGCTCAGTTTCATTAACATCAGTGTATCTTTGCGTGGTTGAAAGACTGGAGTGACCAAGCAATTGTTGTATGGCTCTTAAATCTGCTCCACCAGATAATAAATGAGTTGCAAAAGCATGACGTAAGGCATGAGGGGTTGTATGGGATGGTAAGCCCAATTCGTACCTAAGATTTTCGACTCTTCTTTGAATAATTCTTGGCGATAATTCTCCACCTCTTTTTCCCAAAAAAAGTGGTTCATCGCCATCTGTATCATATGGACAATGATCTATATATTGCTTAATCCCTTCGCAAATAATTGGTAATAGAGGTACATCTCGATATTTGTTACCTTTACCTTTTATTCTTAACCACTCACCATGGGGTGCATCTTTTCTTTTTAAGGATAACGCCTCACTTATTCTCAAACCCGAGCCATACAACAGAAGTAAAACTGCCCTGTCACGAAGATTAATCCAGTACTCAGATTCATTATTCATAATTGATTCTAAAGCCTGTGCCACTAGATTTGACTCTATAGACTTCGGAAATGATCTCTTAAGTTTTGGACTTTTAAAAATAGACATATCGATTGAAGGAATAATTTTGTCTTTTATAAGGAATTTATAAAAATTTTTTAAACTTGAAACTTTTCTAGCAACCGTTGGTCTAGATAATTGTCTTTCAGATAAAATTGACAAAAATTCTCTAAATATATATTTATCTGGCGATAAGAATTCGTAATTTTTGGCATTACAAAAATTTGAAAATTCTGATACGTCTCTTTTATATGCGTCTAGAGTATGTTCCCCATAACCACGAATTGTTTCTAGGTATTTTATCCAGGATAAAATTTTGTTATTTTCACTTTTAGAAATACTATTGTTCAATTCTTCCACATATTTTACAAAATTGATTGTCCTGTTTTTTTCCAATCAGATAGAAAATCCGACAAGCCTTTATCAGTTAGAGGATGGTTATACATAGATTTTAAAAATTTTGGTGGTACTGTAGCAACATCTGCACCTAACTTAGCAGAATCTACAATATCTTGAACACTTCTTATTGAGGCAGCAAGAACTTTAGTTTCAAATCCGTGAATATCGTAGATCTCAGTAATTTCAGAGATTAAATTCATGCCATCAGCACCAATGTCATCTAATCTACCTATAAAAGGAGATATAAAAGTTGCGCCTGCTTTTGCAGCTAATAGGGCTTGAGCCGCACTAAAACATAAGGTGACATTAACCATAATACCGTCGTCAGAAAATGCTTTGCACGCTCTTAAGCCATCAAATGTTAAAGGAACTTTAATTGTAACATTTTGAGCAATTGCAGAGAGTTTTTTACCTTCTAAAATCATATTTTCAAAATCTGTTGCGGTGACTTCTGCGCTTACCGGTCCTGACACTTCATTACAAATTTCTTCAATAGTATTAATTATATTTCTTCCAGATTTAGCTATTAAAGACGGGTTAGTAGTAACACCATCAATTAACCCTGTAATATTTAACGATTTAATTTCTTCAATATCAGCAGTGTCTATAAATAATTGCATCTCGTATCCTTTTAACTTTTTTAAAGTTTAAACATTTCATTAATCATAATTTATAATACACTATTTAAAAATTATAACTATATTTAGCTTTAAACTTATTTCATAAAGATAGTAAATGAAAAATGTAAATTCAAAAGAAGTGTCTGTCTTAGTTAGTGGGCCTTTCAACGAACCATTTGACTACGTTTTAGATGATAAAAATACCAATTTTAGTGTTGGTAAAATCGTTTTAGTTCCTTTTGGAAAAAGAAAAATAGTTGGTATAATTATTGGGGGTGGTACTAAAACCATACCTGAAAGAAAATTGAAAACAGTTCTTCAAGTTTATGATCTTGAACCAATACCTAAACCTTCTATTGAATTATTGAATTTTTTAGCAAGTTGGTATTGTGTCTTTAGGGGTTTGGTTTTGAAAATGATATTATCGCCATTAGAAGCTATTACTTCTCCAGATTATGAAAAAGTTTATAAAAGTAATTTCCCAAATAAAAATGAAATAAACGAAATTGAAGAAATAAAAATCACATATAAACGTAAATTAGTTTTAGATTTTCTATTAAATTTAGATATTGGAAAATCACAAAATGATATAATTAAACAAACAGGCGTATCAAAAGCAATTTTGAAAGATATGACCCAAAAAAAACTAATACAAGAAAAGAAAGTTTACAAAGCTCAGAATTTAGATTCCTGTTTTTTAAAAAGCTCTAAAGAAAATAAAAAAAATTATGACTTTTTAAATTTAGAACAAAAATGTGCGGTAGATACAATCAATGATTCAATTATTAATACAAAACCAGATTGTTTCTTGCTTGATGGGGTCCCAGGTTCTGGTAAAACTGAAACTTACTTCGAAGCAGTTAGGACATGTTTAGATCAAGGCAAGCAGGTATTAATCTTACTCCCAGAAATAGTTTTGACGCCAGATTGGGAAAAAAGATTTTTTAAAAAATTCTCTTTCGCTCCATTAGTTTGGAATTCTGTAATAACAAAGAAAAAAAAGAAAAAAATTTGGTTGACTGCATTAAATGGTACAGCCGGAGTTATTGTAGGAGCAAGATCAGCGCTAATGATTCCTATTTCAAATTTAGGTTTAATTATCGTTGATGAAGAACATGAGCAAGCTTTTAAACAAGAAGAAAATATCAGGTATAATGCTAGAGACATGGCTATCTACAGGTCAACAAGATCTTCAGCTCCGATAGTTTTAGCCTCTGCTACACCATCATTAGAAACATTTTACAATGCAAAAAGAGGTAAATACATTCATTTAACTTTGCCAAAAAGAGCAACGGGGGCAACTTTACCTCATATTAAATTAATTGATTTAACTACCCACCCACCAGATAAAGGAAAGTGGCTGTCGCCCTTACTTGTAGCTGAAATAGAAAGTAAACTAAATAATAAAGAACAAAGTTTATTATTTTTAAACAGGAGAGGTTATGCGCCTTTATCAATTTGCAATTCATGTGGAGATAAAATTAAGTGTATTAATTGCGACACCTGGTTAGTCGAGCATAGATCTAAAAATTTATTAGTTTGTCATCATTGTGGATTTTCTAGAACATTTGAAAATCTCTGTAAGAAATGTGGTGCTGAAGGTCAAATTAAAGCTTGTGGTCCTGGAGTTGAGCGTATCCAAGAAGAAATTAAAGAAATTTTTCCTAAGGCAAAATTAATAGTATTATCGAGTGATACAATGAATAATCATAAAATACTCAATGACACAGTTGATAAAATAAAAAATAACAAAGTAGATATTGTCATAGGAACGCAAATGATTGCTAAAGGGCACGATTTTCCAAATTTAAAATTAGTTTGTATTGTTGATAGTGATGTTGGATTGTCTGGTGGTGATTTGAGAGCATCAGAGAGAACTTTTCAGGTTTTACAACAAGTATCAGGAAGATCAGGTAGACATGCAAAAAAAGAAGAAGATAAAGGTGTTGTTCTTATTCAGACTCATGATATTAAAAATCCAATTATTAATGCTATTTCCAAAAATAATCGAAATGAATTTTTTGATAAAGAGTTAATGTCAAGACAAAATGCTAATATGCCGCCTTATGGTAGGTTAGCATCTATTATATTATCATCTAGATTAGAAAGAAAACTAGAAACTTTTTCATTAGAATTGTTAAAATCGGCTCCAATATTTAAAAATGTTAAGATTTTTGGACCTGCTCCAGCACCAATATATTTTTTGAGAGGTAGATTTAGAAGGAGGTTTTTAATAAAATCTGATAAAAATGTAAATATTCAAGATGTGATTTTGAATTGGACAAGAAAAGTTAATTTACCTAACCATATTAAATTAACCATAGATATTGACCCTTTTTCTTTTATGTAAAATTAATTCAATTTCATGTCCTTGTTACTTGCAATGATATTAATGCTGTGGTAGCAATCCATATTATTTTATTTACTCAAAAGGAAATATTAAGATGAGCGTTTCATCTGGTTTGTCAGGTAGATATGCTAAAGCTTTATATGAATTAGCCAAAGAAAAAAAAATTTTATCAAAAATAGTTGATGACTTTATGAAACTCAAAGAGTTGACTGAAGTTAGTGATTCTTTGTCAAATTTAATCGTGTCTCCTGCTATATCTAAATCTGATAAACAAAATTCAATACTTAAAATTTTAAATCAAGCTCAAGCCCAAAAATTAACTACTAAATTTTTTGGAACTTTAGCAAAAAATGGAAGATTAATATTATTTAATGAAGTAATAGATAATTTTTTATCTCAAGTATCTAGAATTAATGGCGAAGTTAAAGCTGAGGTCATATCATCCTTTGCACTTGACCAGGTTCAACAAAAAAAAGTTGTATCAGCAATTTCTGAAGCAACAGGTGTAAAGAAAATAATTTTATCAACAAGCGTTGATGAAAGTCTAATTGGCGGTCTTATTGTTAAAATAGGTTCAAAAATGATTGATAACTCATTAAAAACTAAACTAAATAGACTTGAAATAGCTATGAGAGGTACAAACTAATGGATATTCGTGCAGCAGAAATATCAACAATTTTAAAAGATCAGATTGAAAATTTTGGCGTAGATGCAGAAGTTACTGAAGTAGGAAAGGTCTTATCAGTAGGTGATGGAATTGCGCGTGTTTACGGGCTCGATCAGATCCAAGCGGGTGAAATGGTAGAATTTCCTGGTGGTATTGCTGGTATGGCTTTGAATCTAGAAAGAGATAATGTTGGTGTTGTTATATTTGGAAGCGATAAAACGATTAGAGAAGGGGATATAGTCAAAAGAACGGGTTCTATCGTTGATGTTCCGATAGGTAAAGGCCTTCTAGGAAGAGTTGTTGATGCACTAGGCAACCCCATAGATGGTAAAGGTGCTCTTAAAAATGTCAAAAGATCAAGAGTTGAGACTAAAGCTCCAGGTATTATGCCAAGAGAATCGGTAAGCGAGCCTATGCAAACTGGGTTGAAGGCAATTGATTCTCTTATTCCTGTTGGAAGAGGGCAAAGAGAGCTTATTATTGGAGATAGGCAGACAGGTAAAACAGCCATTGCAATAGACACTTTTCTTAATCAAAAGAGTACTAACGACAAAGCTGGTAAAGATGATACTAAAAAATTGTTTTGTATTTATGTAGCAGTTGGTCAAAAAAGATCTACAGTAGCACAAATTGTTAAAACTTTGGAAGAAAGAGGGGCGTTGGAATATTCGATTGTTGTAGCAGCTACTGCATCTGATCCAGCTCCAATGCAATTTCTTGCACCTTATTCTGCTGCTGCAATGGGAGAATTTTTCAGAGATAATGGAATGCACGCGGTTGTTGTTTATGATGATTTATCAAAACAAGCAGTTGCCTATAGACAAATGTCTCTCCTTCTAAGGAGACCTCCAGGAAGAGAAGCTTATCCTGGTGACGTATTCTATTTACACTCTCGCTTGCTTGAAAGAGCTGCAAAATTAAACGGAGATAATGGCTCTGGTTCTCTAACAGCTCTTCCAATAATTGAAACACAAGGCGGTGATGTTTCTGCATTTATTCCAACTAATGTTATTTCGATCACAGATGGTCAAATATTTTTAGAAACTGAACTCTTTTACAAAGGTATTAGGCCAGCTGTTAATGTAGGTTTGTCGGTTTCTAGAGTTGGATCTGCTGCTCAGATTAAAGCTATGAAACAAGTTGCAGGCACTATTAAGTTAGACTTAGCACAGTATCGAGAAATGGCTGCTTTCGCACAATTTGCATCTGATATGGATGCCTCAACAAGACAACTTTTATCAAGAGGAGAGAGGTTAACTGAATTACTCAAGCAACCTCAATATTCTCCAATGGATGTTGAAGAGCAAGTAGTTGTTATTTTTGCTGGAGTTCAAGGATATTTAGATCAAATCCCAACACAAAAAATTGGTGAATTTGAACAGTCACTTATCCAAAAACTAAATGCCAAGGGATCTAATGTCTTAGAATCAATAAGAAAAGACAAATCTATTTCAGATGATACTGAAAAAGCTCTTAAAGAAACACTAGACGAATTAGTAAAGAATTTTGCTTAGATAATTTGAATAAGTAAGGATTAGGTTAAATGCCTTCTTTAAAAGATCTTAAAAATAGAATTGGTTCAGTCAAGTCTACACAAAAAATCACATCAGCAATGAAGATGGTTGCTGCTGCTAAATTACGCAAGGCTCAAGAACAAGCATTAGCCTCGAGACCGTACACCTCTCTTATGGACAGTGTTGTATCTAAAATTTCCTCTAAAGAAATTGGGAGCTCTATAGATCTACTAAGTGGCAAGGAAGAAATTAAAACTCATTTGTTAGTTGTTTTTTCTGCAGATAGAGGATTATGCGGTGGTTTTAATGGATCAATTACAAGAACTGTTAGATCCGAAATTAAAAAACTAAAAGACGTTGGTATAAATGTTAAGTTACTTATGGTTGGAAAAAAATCTGCTGATGCACTCAAC
>QBXO01000020.1 GCA_003284565.1 SAR116 cluster bacterium AG-321-K23 | reverse complement strand
CTTTGTTTTCCTTAATAGGTATTTTGCAGAAACCAAACGGAATATATATATTTTTATATATTGTAATATTAGTAAGTACAATGGACATTCTTGCGTATTTTGGCGGTAAATTTTTTGGTAAAAATAAAATAATACCTAAGATTAGTAAGGGTAAAACCATAGAAGGTACTTTAATTGGATTATTTTCTACACTCCTTATGTCTTTTGTAATAAAGGACTTAATTCATCATAATATTATAAATTCATTAATATTTGGTTTCATAATTAGTATTCTTGCTTTTTTGGGAGATATGATAGAGTCAATTTTCAAAAGAAAAATAGGCGTAAAAGATAGTGGAAAATTAATTCCTGGTCATGGAGGTTTAATGGATAGATTTGATGGTTATTTTCTGGTTTTACCTTTTTCATATTTTTTTATTATCTAAGATTTAATGTTATAATGAGAGATAAAAAAAACATTATTTTACTGGGTTCTACAGGTTCAATAGGTGAATCTTGTTTGCGTTTATTGAGAAAAAATAGAGAAAAATTTAACCTAATAGGAGTTTCAGCAAATAATAATGTTAAATTATTAAGCGAAATTGTAAATGAGTTTGATGTTCCTAATGTTGTTTTATCTAATCCTGAAAATGCTAAAGATTATTTTGGTAAACATGAGTTGACTTTAGGTTCACTCAATTTAATAGAATTATCAAAGATTAATTGTGATATTGTTATTTCTGGTATATCTGGAATGTCTGGGTTACATTCTGCCTTTGCTGCAATAAGCGTTGGTAACAATCTTGCCATAGCTAACAAAGAAGCATTAGTTTCTGCTGGCAAAATATTTTTGGATCAAAGCATTAAAAATAATGTTAAAATTTTGCCTGTTGACTCTGAGCATAGTGCAATTTTTCAATGTTTAGATAATCATAACATTTCTAATTTAGACTTTATTACACTTACTGCTTCAGGTGGTCCATTTTTATTTACTCCAATTGAAGATTTAAAAAATATAAAGCCTAAAGACGCAATAAAACACCCAATTTGGAAAATGGGAAAAAAAATTTCTGTTGATAGCGCTACTATGTTTAACAAAGCTCTTGAAATTATTGAAGCATCTATACTATTTGATATCAAAAGTGAAAAAATTGAAGTTACAATACATCCTGAGCATATTATTCATGGATTAGTTCATTATAAAGATGGATCAGTTATAGCTAATTTAGGTTTTCCTGACATGATAACACCATTAAGTGTTGCGCTTAATTGGCCTTCAAGATCAGACTTAAATTTGAAAAAATTCTCACTAAATAGTATCAGCAAACTGAGTTTTTATAAACCAGATTACAAAAAATTTCCTGCATTAAAACTGGGATGGGATGCACTTCAAAACCCACTTTGTTCTCCAATTGTTTTGAATGCAGCAAACGAAATTGCAGTAGATGCTTTTTTAAAAAATAAAATTAAATTTACAGATATTTTCGATATTGTTTATGAAACTTTAAACTCTTATAACCCTTTTGTACCAAAAAATATAGATGAGGTAATCGAGATTGATAAAATTGCTAGGAGCCATTCGTCACAAATTATCAATAGGTTAAGATAAAATGTTTGAAAGTAGTTTTCTAAGTTCATTGATAGGCTTTTTTATCGTTTTAACTCCATTAATTTTCATTCACGAACTTGGTCATTATTTTGCGGCTGTAAGATCTGGTGTAAAAGTAGAAACTTTTTCTATAGGTTTTGGTCCAGAAATATTTGGTTACACAGACAAAAAAAATACTAGGTGGAAATTTTCCTTAATTCCTCTTGGCGGTTATGTAAAAATGAAAGGTGAACTAATTAATATTTCAAAAGAAATAAAAAAAGAGACGTATGATAAAGATGCCTTTTTACAAGCAAATTTATTTTCAAGATTTTTTATAGTCGTATCAGGCCCTTTAGCAAATCTATTATTAGGTATTCTTTTGATTATGGGTCTTTATTTTTTTAATGGTAGATATGTATCACCACCAATAATTAATGAAGTTATACAATCGAAGCCAGCTATGCAAAGCGGACTCATCTCAGGAGACAAAATTTTAAGTATAAATAATAAAAAAATAGATGATTTTTATGATTTAAAAGAAATTGTTGAAAATAATCCTAACAAAACTTTATCATTTGAAGTGCTCAGAAATAATGGCATTTTTTTTCTTAATGTTATCCCTGATGGATATAGCATAGGTCCAAAAAAAATAGTTGGCAGGATTGGGATAACTGCTGTACAGCCTGAACTAGAAGAGTTGAAGATTTTAGCTGTGCTGCAATTTGGTTTAAAAGATTCTATGAAAATGACCCTGGAATGGTTGCAAGGCTTGAGTTCACTCTTTATGTTTGAGGTTAATAAAAAAGACGTAATGGGCCCAATTGGCATTGCTAAAATTTCTGGAACAAGTTTAGATAGAGGTTTAGCATCAATAATTTTTTTAATGGCAATTTTATCAATTAACTTAGGTTTGATTAATTTATTACCAATACCCGCACTAGACGGAGGGTATATTATGCTTTTTACTTATGAGTTGATTTTTAGAAAACCAATGTCTGGAAAAATACAAATTATATTATTAAAATTTGGATTGTTATTTTTAATTTCATTAATGATTTTAGTTACAGCCTTTGATCTAGGCCTTTAAATATAAATGGTATACATTAGCAAAAAAGAAGATAAAATATAAAGATGTTTAATTTTTTTAAAAATTTTATTGTTAAAAATCATTTAATTTTATTTATATTTTTATTTACAAAAATAACAGTTTCTTATGCTGATACAATCAAAATTGAAAAAATTATTATCAATGGCGAAAAAAGATTGTCAGAATCCTTCATCCTAAATTATTTACCTAATTACCCAAATACTCAATTTAATAATGAAGTTTTAAATAAATTCACAAAAGATTTATACAATTCAGGTATGTTTTCAAAAATCAATATAGACGTTAATAATCAAATATTAGAAATTATGGTTGAAGAATATCCAATTATTAATGAAATAATCTATTCTGGTAATGATTTGCTAGATAGTGAAACCTTAAATAAAATTGTTGCAATAAAACCTAGAGATATTTTTAATGAAAGTATATTAATTAACACAATAGAAAAAATAAAAGAAGAATATCAAAAAATTGGTCGTTATTTAGCTCAAGTAATATTAAAAAAAACTGAAATTAGTGATGGTAGGGTAAATTTAAATTTTGTTATAAGCGAAGGTTCTTTACTTGTTGTTAAAAATATTAATTTTGAAGGAAATAAAAACTTCTCTGATAACGAATTAAAAGCAAATATTTCGACAAAAGAAGATGCATGGTATAAAATTTTCGGCTCAGATAAATTTATCCCCGAACGTTTAGAATATGATAAAGAAAAATTAAAAGAGTTTTATAATAATAGAGGCTATATAGATTTTAATGTAATTGTTGCAAGAGGTGATCTTCTTCCAAACCTTTCAGGATTTAATTTAAATTTTGTTATTAATGAAGGACAAAAATATACCATAAATAAAGTGAGTATAAGGACAGAATTGTTAGATAACAAAAAAAAGAAATTTCTTTTAAAAAAATTATATTTAAAAAAAGATGATTTTTTCAACTCAAAAGCTCTTGAGGAATCATCAAAATATTTAATTGATTTTTTTGAAAGTGAGGGATTTAATTTTATTAGGGTTGTTCCATCAATTAAAAAAAATAGAGACTTCGTTGATTTGACTTTTAATATAACTGAAGGTGACGAAAAATATATTAATAAAATTACTATTGTTGGGAATACAAGAACAAATGACAGTGTTATAAGAAGAGAATTGTCTCTTTTAGAAGGTGATCCTTTCAATAAAGCTAAACTTAATTCATCCATTAGTTCTATCAAAAGATTAGGATACTTTGAAACAGTTAATTACAAATTACAAGATTCTAATCTTTTAAATTCATTAGATATAATTATTGAAGTTAAAGAGATGAACACCGGTTCTGTTAGCTTTGGTGTTGGGTACTCTTCACTGAACGATACATCTATGACTTTTGGCTTAAATGAAAGAAATTTTCTTGGCGAAGGAAAAAAATTACGTTTAGAAGCAAATCTTTCACCAAAAAAATCTAACTATAGTTTGGGTATTACGGAACCTTATTTTTTAGATAGACATCTTTCTTTATTTGGTGATATTTTTGATCAAGAGAGTGAAAATTCTAAAGGTGATGTTAAATCAGAAAGTTCTGGTATTGCTCTAGGTGTTGGTTTTAAATCCAATAAAATATATCAAAGATTTGAATATCAATATTCCACCTCTGAAACAAGTACTTCCTCAACCTCTACTGCTGCATCTATTACTGGAGAAGAAGGTGTGGAAATTGTGACCTCATCAGTAACTCACAGCTTGTCTAAAGACACTAGAGATAGCTTTTT
The DNA here is from genome assembly GCA_003284565.1 of SAR116 cluster bacterium AG-321-K23. Lineage (GTDB taxonomy): Bacteria > Pseudomonadota > Alphaproteobacteria > Puniceispirillales > Marisalimonadaceae > Marisalimonas. The sequence continues at coordinate 30,999 of QBXO01000020.1, read as the reverse complement.
TAATCCTTCTAAAGGTTACAATTGGCGCTTTGAAAATACTTTGGCAGGATTAGGTGGTGATTCAAATTTTTATAAATCGGTATTTAAGTTGAAATCTTACTACCCAATTGATTATGGAGAATATATTTTTGGTCTTAAGAGTGGTGTAGGTTTTATATCATCTATTGATGATAAAATTACTTCATCTAACCGTTTTTTCTTAGGTGGAAGAACCATAAGAGGATTTGACAATGCTGGTATCGGTCCACGTGATACTGGTAACAATCAAGCTATAGGTGGAAACAATTTTTATAATTTATCATTAGAATTGAAATCGGATAAATTGATGCCAGAAGACACAGGATTAAAATGGTTTGTTTTTTCTGACATAGGTTCAATTTGGGGAACTGATTTTGAAACAGGTGTGCAAGGTCATGATGATAAAGAACCTAGAATAACTAACGGGTTTGGACTTTCTATGACCACTCCGGTTGGACCATTAGAAATGGTATGGGGATTTCCAGTAAAAAGTAAGAGTTATGATATTGAAGAAAATTTTCAATTTTCAATAGGTACAAGTTTTTAAACGTTTTTGTTGAGTTTTAAATGTTATTTGCAGATCTGTTAATTTTTTCAACTATTATGAACGCAAATAAAAATTTTAATGATCATAATTATATTAAAATTCAAGACATAGCTAGTAACCATAATGATCTGAGTATTAATAGAATTGGAATTATTGATTTTAGATTTATTTTGAAAAGATCCAATGCTATGAAAATTTTAGGAAACAAGTTTTTATTGCTTGAAAATGAAATTAATCAAAAAATAAAACAAAAACAAAATTATTTAAAACAAAAAGAAGTATTAATAAAAAAAAACAAAAATAATATTACAGTTGAAGAATATAAAAAAAAATTAAAACTCTTTAAAGAAGAAGTTTTTCAAATTCAAAAAAAATATAAAGATGAAAGAAACTCACTGAACAAATCTTTTCAAAAAATTCAAAAAAAACTTAAAGATTTATTGGCTAAGATTATTAAAGATGTTTCAATAAGAAAGAATATTAATGTTGTATTACTAAAAGAAAATGTTTTTTTATTTAATGATAAAAATATAGATTTTACCGACGAAGTTCTTGAGTTATTTAACAATAAGACAAAATCTATGAAAATTATAATTACGTCTCCTAAATAATATGGAAAACAAATGAATAAAGATTTTTTTAAAATTGATAATGATCTGAATTTATTAGATATTTTGAAAGTCTTAAATATATCTAAGAGGGATGTTTTTACTGAGAAGGATAATGAAATAATTTCTCCAGAGGAAATTTATATTACAGATTTTGTTTCCTTTGAAAATTTAAAAAAAAATAAATTATCTTTTTTTACAAATTTAAAAAGGAATTTTAAGGATGTTTCTTCTGGTATTTGTATTGTAAGAAAGGAAAATTATCATTTTTTACATAAAGATATTATAAAAATACCTTTTGATGATCCCAAAAAAGGGTTTTCAAAGCTTTTAAAAAAATATTTTTATCAAAATGATATTAATAATAAAGAATACATAATTCATCCGTCAGCAATAGTTGACCATAATGCTAAAATTGGTAAAAATGTTTTCATTGGCGCCTATAGTATAATTTGTGAAGGTGTTATTATTGAAGATAACTCGTACATATCTGAACGAGTTACGATTTCAAAAAATTGTAAAATAGGAAAAGATTGCTTTATAGGTTCTGGAGTTTTCATTGAATGTTCTACTTTAAGTAAAAATGTTAATGTATCCCACAATACTGTCTTAGGCAAAATAGGTTTTGGTTTTATTCCCAATACAAATGAGACGAATTTAACTCCACATATTGGTGGTCTTTTAATTGGAGAAGGTACAAATATTGGATCTGGTTGTACAATTGATAGAGGGTTAATTGACAATACTTCTATAGGTAAATATGTGATGATTGATAACCAAGTACATATTGGTCATAATTGTGTTATAGATGATTTTTGTATTTTAGCTGGTCAAGTTGGTTTGTCTGGTTCAGTTGTTTTAGAAAAAAATGTTATCTTAGGTGGAGATGTAAGTATCAAAGATAATATTGTAATTGGTGAACACTCAGTTGTAGCAGGAGCCTCTAAAGTTTTTAATAATTTTCCTAAAAATAGTAAAATAGGTGGAAGCCCAGCCCAAGATATTAACTCTTGGAAAAGACTGGTAGTCTCACAGAGATTAAATATTAAAAAAAGAAAGATAAATTGATATGTTATTAAAGGACAATAATGGTGAAGTGGTAACGCTTTTACATAATGATATAATTAAATTGATACCTCATAGATTTCCTTTTTTATTAATTGATAAATTAACAGATATTATTATTGATAAATCTATTACAGGTATAAAGGCAGTAACATTTAACGAACCATTTTTTCCTGGACATTTTCCAGAACATCCCGTTATGCCAGGTGTATTAATTTTAGAAGCAATGGCACAAACAGCAGCATGTTTAGTATCTTATGAGAATAAATCTCTTTCTTTGAATAATCTTGTTTTTTTTACAGGTATAGAAAAAGCTAAATTTAGAAAACCTGTAACTCCTGGAAATGAATTGTTCTTAAAAATTAATTTTATTTCAAGTAAACGAACTTTTTACAAATTTAATGGTGAAGCATTTGTCCAGAACAAATTAGTTGCTTCTTCAGAGTTTTCGGCAATGTTAGTTAATAAGGAACAAGCAAAATGAAGAATGGTATACATTCGACATCGATAATTCATGAAGGCAGTGAAATCGGTGAAAATGTATCAATTGGCGCTTATTCAATTATTGGTCCAAATGTAAAAATTGGAAATAATTCTAAAATTCATTCACATGTTTTGATTGATGGCAATACTACTATTGGATTTAATAATGAATTTTATTCCTTTTCTGTAATAGGATCTAACCCACAACATTTAAAATATAAAGGTGAGATGACCCAACTTATAATTGGTAATAATAATATTTTCAGAGAACATGTCACTATTCATCCAGGTACAAAAGTTGGAATTCAGAAAACAATTATCGGAAATGACGGATTTTTTATGGTTGGATCACATGTGGCTCATGATTGTTTAGTAGGAAACAATGTTGTTTTTGTAAATAATGCAGTTATAGGAGGGCATGTTGAAATTTCTGATTTCGTCTATTTAGGTGGTCAAAGCGCTGTTCATCAATTTTGTAGAATTGGAAAACATGCTATTATCGGAGCTGGGACAACCATAGATGGTGATGTTATACCTTTCACATCAGTTGTGGGAAGTAGAGGATATCTTAGTGGATTAAATTTAGTTGGTCTAAAGAGAAGATCATTTAAAAAAGAAGAAATAAAGATATTGAGAAATGTTTACAGACTTTTATTTGCCCCTGAAGGAACATTTAATGAGAGACTTTCGGAAGTGAGTGAAACATATAATAAAAATGATTTAGTGAAAGAAATATTAATTTTTTTAAAAGAAAATCTTAATCGCCCATTAGTTCATCCTAAAATGGGCAAACATTAATGTTAGTAGCTATAATTGCTGGTAGTGGTGATTTTCCAATTCAAATTGCAAAAGAAAATCCTAATGCCTTTGTTCTGTGTGTTGAATATCATTCGTCTCCAAAAACATTCAAAAATAAATCAGAAGTAATCTCTTTAAAAGATCCATTAAGTTGGATTTCAGTATTAAAAAAAAATAAAATTACTCATTTAGTTATGGCTGGCAAAATTAATAGAATTTCGATTACAAATCTATCGTTTAAAAAATCTACGCATGAACTAATCAAAAAAACATTTGCCCAAGGTGATAACAACGCCTTAAATCTTATTGGAAATTTTTTTAATGAAAATGGTTTTGAAATAATACCAGTCACATCTATATTAAAAGAATGTTTTTTTAAAAAAGGTTTTTATAAAGAGGAATATTTTTCAACAAAATTAAAAGATTTTGTAATACAAAATGCTAGATTTGGAACTAATTTTCTTAATAAAATGTCTGAGTTTGATGTAGGTCAATCTATTGTTGTAAGTGATACTATTGTATATGCAGTAGAGGCCATGGAAGGCACTGATGAAATGATAATTAGAGCTGGAGAATTATATAATAATTACTTTCAAAATAACGATTTTGGTCCAGTTTTAGTTAAAATTCCTAAATTAAATCAAAATTTTAAAATGGACCTGCCGGTCATAGGATTAGAAACAATAAAAAAATGTAATGAATTAGGTTTTAGTTCGATTGTCCTATCTTCTAAGGGCACCTTAATTGCTGATATTGAAATTGTTAAAAATTATTTAAAAAATAATAAGTTTTGTATTTATGCAGTTTAAAATTTGGATTTTGATAATAAAATTATGAAATTAAATAAAAAAAATAAAATTTTTATTTTAGCAGGCGAAAGCTCTGGTGATTATATAGGTTCCTGTATTATGAAAGGAATTAAAAAATATAATGACAACATTAAATTTTTCGGAGTTGGTGGTAATTTAATGGGAAATGAAGGTTTAACCTCTATTTACAACATAGAAGAATTAAATATTATAGGTTTTTTAAATACTATAATTAATCTAAAAAAACTAAGAAATTATATTAATGAAATTGTAAAAATTATCATTAGAGAAAAACCTCAAGTTGTTATTACAATTGACACTAAAGGCTTTTCCTTAGCTTTGGCAAAATCTTTGAAGAAAGCTTTTAAAGACTCTTCTTTTAATTGTCCTTTAATTCATTTTGTGCCTCCAACAATTTGGGCATATGGTAAATCTAGAATAAAAAAATGGAAGAATCTTCATGATGAATTAATTTGTCTTTACAAAATAGAAGAAGATATTTTTAAAAATTATGACACTAAGTGCACTTATATAGGCAATCCAATTCTAGAAAAATTTTTAAAATTTGAACAATCTAAAAATAATCAAAATAATAATGCAAACTGTTTAAAAAAAATTAATTGCCTTTTACTACCAGGAAGTAGAAGTAGAGAAATAAAATATGTTTTTCCAGAATTTGTTAAATTAATTAAAAACTCAAGTAATAAGATTAAAAATATAAATTGGATCATACCAACCACAAAATCACAATACGCAAATGTTTTGTCCAAAATTAATGAAATAAAGTCTTACCCTATCGAAGTTATTATACTCCAAGATAATTACGAAGTACTTAAGCGTGCAAATATTGCAATAGCATGTAGTGGAACTATTACTTTAGAGTTGGTATTATTCAAAATTCCTACTATTGCTGTTTATAAAACAGATTTTATAAGTGCTCTTATAGGAAGAATGTTAGTGAATTTTAAAAATGTTATTTTACCAAATTTTTTATTAAGAAAAAATGTAGTTCCATTTCTTTTTCAAGAAAAATGTAATTATATCCAAATGCAAAAAATTTTAATAAATCTTATCAATAATATTGATATTCAAAGTAAACTTTATCATAGTTATTCAAAAAACATTCTTAAAAATATGAATTACTTAAATCGTAAATCTACAAATTTTTCAACTAATTCTGGTAAAATGGTAATGAATCTAATCAATAATTATGAGAGATAATCATCTGTTTTTTAATTCAACAAAATCTCTAATAGTCTTACCTGTATAAAGTTGTCTAGGTCTACCTATTCTTTGAACTGGATCAGTGATCATTTCATTCCATTGAGCCACCCAACCAACTGTTCTAGCTACAGCAAATAGTACTGTAAACATATCTGTAGGGAACCCCATTGCTTTGAGAATTATTCCTGAATAAAAATCAACATTAGGGTAAAGTTTCTTTTCAATAAAATATTCATCATTTAGAGCAATTTTTTCTAACTCCATAGCTATTTCTAATAGTGGTTCATTTTTTATTCCTAATAAATCTAAAACTTCATGACATGAAACTCTCATTACAGCTGCTCTTGGATCATAATTTTTATAAACTCTATGACCAAACCCAAATAACCTAAAAGGGTCATTTTTATTCTTAGCTTTGTTTACAAATTCTCCAATTCTGTCAACTGTACCTATTTCACCTAACATCTTCAGTACAGCTTCATTCGCTCCACCGTGAGCAGGTCCCCACAAAGAAGCAATACCCGCTGCAATACAAGCAAAGGGATTTGCACCAGAAGATCCAGCAATTCTCACAGTTGAAGTTGAAGCGTTTTGTTCGTGATCAGCATGTAAAATTAATATTTTATCCATAGCTCTTGCTATTATTGGGTCTATTTTATATTTTTCCGCTGGTACTGAAAAACACATATGTAAAAAATTTTCAGCATAATTCAAATCATTTTGAGGATAATTAAATGGTTGGCCTAGTGAATATTTATAGGCCATTGCGGCTATAGTTGGTATTTTAGCTATCATTCTTCTTGAAGAAACAAGTCTTTCATATTCATCATTTATATTTGTTGAATCAGGGTAAAATGAAGAAAGAGCTCCCACTACACCGACCATTATTGCCATTGGATGAGCATCACGTCTAAAGCCTCTATAAAAATTTATTAATTGTTCATGCACCATGGTGTGATAAGTTATAGCATCTTCAAATTCTTCTTTTTCTGGTTTTTTTGGTAAGTCTCCATTTAGCAATAAGTAAGCGACCTCTAAAAAACTACTTTTGTTAGCTAATTGATCGATGGGATATCCTCTATGTAGTAATATTCCATTTTCTCCATCTATATATGTAATTCCTGACTCACATGAACCCGTCGATCCATAACCTGGATCATAGGTGAAAATGCCTAAATCATTATAAAGTGATCTTATATCCACTACGGATGGTCCAACAGTACCTGATAACGTTTTTAGTTCCATTTCTCTATCATTAAATATAATTTTATTTTTATCTGATGATGAATCGTTTGACATATTTATTACCTATTTTAATTATCAAGTTTTTGTTTGGATTTTCTAAATTTTAATATTTATAATTTAGTCGATTTACAGTAATAGTACAACCTAGTTCATAAATTATTGAAATTAAATCAGGAGAATTAGTTTTACCTGTTAAGGCCATTCTTAGAACTGGTCCAATATCTTTAAATGTTAGTGAATTTTCTACAATATAGTTATTAAGACAATCTTTAATATTTTGAATGCTCCATTCACATTTTTTTAAAAGTGATCCGATTTCTTTGAGCATTAAATAATTTTTTTGTAATTGAAATTGAAAATTTTTATCCTTACAAAAAAAATTTTTCTCAAAAATCCAATCAAATTCATCTTGTAAATCAGTGTAAACTTGAACGCGTTTTAGTAGTGCAGGCAGTAAACATTTAAATCTTTTTTCTTCCTCACTATTCAAAGATAGATTAAATCTATTAATAACTAAGTCTAATACCTCATTTACATTCATACTATTTAATTTTTTAGCATTTATATTTTTAAGTTTTTTTAAATCAAACTTTGCTGGAGACTTGTTTACATTTTCAAGTGTAAATAACTTTATTGCTCTATCCATAGAATAGTCTTTTTCATTTTTGGCAGACCATCCTAATTGAAGTAAGTATGAAAACATTGCTTCACTAGTGTAACCTAAATTATGATAATCAAAAAGGCTTGTAGCTCCATGTCTTTTAGATAATTTAGCTCCATCTGCTCCATGAATTAGAGGTATATGTGCGTAATACGGTATATTCCAATTAAGATATTTAATAATTTGTATTTGTCTAAACGCATTGTTAAAATGATCATCACCTCTAATTATATGAGTTATTCCCATATCATTGTCATCTACTACTGAAGATAACATATAAGTTGGTGTTTTATCGGATCTTAAAATAACCATATCGTCAAGAATTTCATTTTTCACTGTAATCTTTCCTTGAACTAAATCATCAATTATTGTTACACCATCAGATGGCATTTTTAACCGAATAACGAATTTTCTATTCTTATCCTCATCTTGTTCTCTTTTGTTTCTCCATGGTGATTTAATTGGAATTCCATTTTCACGGCTTTTTATTCTTAATTTTTCCAATTCATCAGAATTTAAAAAACATTTGTAAGCAAATCCTTTTTCTAAAAGTTCATTAGCAACTTTTATGTGTGAATTATAATTTTGAGATTGGTATACTATTTTGAATTCAGAATTTACATTTAGCCAATTTAAACCTGTATGAATTGCCTTAATGGCTTCCTTAGAAGATCTTTTTTTATCGGTATCCTCAATTCTAACTAAATATTTTCCGGAATGTTTTTTTGCAAATAAATAGTTAATAATCGCAGTTCTAGCACCGCCAATATGAAGTTTTCCTGTGGGTGAGGGTGCAAATCTTGTAACTACGTTCAAATCACTGCCTTGAATAAATTAATTGAAAATATTTGACATAATTTTGTATAAATTTAAAGAGTTATTAATATAATTTAAAAATATTTCCTTATCAATGCACACATTTTACCTTGTATTATAATCCTATCTGGACCGTAAATTTGGATTTTATAATGTTTGTTAGCAGGTTCAAGTGCAATACTATCCCCTTTTTTTCTAAACTTTTTTAATGTTGCTTCTTCTTTGTCTATTAAAGCAACAACAATATCCCCATTGTTAATATCAGTTGTTTTACTTATTATTACGGTATCTCCATCAAAGATACCTTCGTCAATCATAGAGTCTCCTTCTACTGTTAAGGCAAAACTATCTTCGGAAAGTAAATAATTTTTTGGCACATCAATATGTTGATCATAATTTGAAATTGCTTCAATTGGTGTTCCAGCTGCAATTTTTCCTAACATTGGTATCTGTTTTGTGTCTTCATTAGAACTTTTTTTGTAATCTCTATCTTTTGGATGTAATAACTTATTAATATTTATTACATTACTAATAAAGGGCTGCCCATTTGGGTATTTAGTTGGAGCTATTGCTCTAGCTTTATTTTCTATATGTTCAATGTATCCTCTTTCTTCAAGAGCTTTAACAATTCTGTGAATGCCAGATTTAGATTTTAAATTAAGCTCTAAACAAATTTCTTCGTACGAAGGGGAGACACCACCTTGTTCTATACGTTTAATTAAAAAACTTAATAATTGATTTTGTTTATCAGTTAACATAATTTCCTCATGTTCACTTTTTGTTCTACAGTACAAGTAATCAAAATACAAGTTTTAAATATTATTTGGAAATTTAAATACTTTAACATTTTCTCCATTGGTGATTGCTTTATCGAATGGATTTCTAACGATTAAACAGTCTGCTCTGGAAAAATTGGTAATCATTGAGCTATCCTGTAAGTTAAATGGTGTAACTTTTAACACTCCATTATTGTAGCTTGAGTTTGCTCTTACAAAATCTAGCCTTTTATCATTTTTAGACATTTGGCCATTTAAAACACCATTTTCAAAAAGTGGGAAGTAACTGTTATCACCTAACATTTTTCTTATAGCTATGTTTACAAATATTAATGAGCAAACACCCGAAGACACCGGGTTTCCTGGCAATCCAATTAGTGGTGTATTGTTTATTTTTGAAAAAAGTAGCGGTTTCCCAGGCCTCATAGCTATTTTCCAAAATTCAATTTTATTCTCAAATTTTGATAGCACTTTTTGTATTAGGTCGTATTTTCCAATTGAAACTCCTCCAGTTGTTATTATTAAATCACTATCAAGAGCATCTTTTAATATTTCATAAATATCTTGTAAATTATCTTTGGCAACTGGTAAAATTCTTGCTATACCCCCAAACTCTTGGATCATAGATGCCAACATAAGACTGTTACCATTAGGAATTTTATCTTTTGATATTTGCTCTCCTACTTTTAAAATTTCGTTGCCAGTAGATAGTATAGAAACAGTTGGTTTTCTAGACACTGTCAACCAAGCTTGTCCAGTCATAGCAATAGATCCAAGGTGCCGTGATTTTAGGATAGTTCCTTCTTCAAAAAGAATGTTGTTTTTTTTAAAATCTAATCCTCTCTTACGAACAAACTGATTTTTTTTAGGACTTTCTTCAATTATTATATAATTAGTATCATTAGAAACTTTAACATCCTCCTGAATAATAACTGTATTACTTCCCTTAGGTAATTTGGCACCAGTAAAAATTCTGACTGTTTCACAAGTATTGAGTTTTTTTGAGTAAGGAACGCCTGCAGAAGACTCGCCAATAATTTTGAATTTTTTAAATTTGCTGTCTTTTAATTTAGCAAAATCTTTGTAATTTACAGCATATCCATCCATTGAAGAAACATTATACTTCGGATTGTCTATTTCGCTTATTATGGGTTTGGCTAAGCACCTACCTAAAGCATTTTTAAGAAAAATATCTTCGTTACCTATTTTCTTAAAGTTGGATTTAATTTTATTGATTGCCTCATCTAATGACAGCAAATCAGACTGCATTGAATTCTCCAGATTTTCCTCCAGATTTATGCATAAGTCTTACATTTGTTAGTATCATTTCTCTGTCAATCGACTTACACATGTCATAAATGGTAAGAGCAGCAACTGAAACTGCAGTTAAAGCCTCCATCTCAACACCAGTTTTCCCAATAAGTGAAGCTTCAGCACTAATGTTTATAGACGATTCTTCAATGCTTGGTTCTAAATCAACATTGACATATGATAAGGGAATAGAGTGACATAAAGGAATTAGTTGGTCTGTTTTTTTTGCTGCCATGATACCTGCCAATTTTGCTACGTTAAGAACATCGCCCTTTTTAATTTCCAAGCCTAAAATTTTTTTTAGAGTATTTGGTTTCATAATGATTTTGCCAGTTGCAATAGCCACGCGAACAGTTGAATCTTTTTGATTTATGTCCACCATTGACGGGTTTCCATCTTTATCAAAGTGTGTAAGTTTATTTTTGCTCAATTTTTAATTCCTAATATTTTTTTTGTTGCTAACGTCAAATATTTTTCCTTCATAAGACTTTCTCCAATTAAAAAATTTATTATTCCATTTTCTTTAAATAACAAAAGATCTGAGTGTGTTTTAAGCCCGCTTTCAGCCACAACAATTTTGTTTGGATCAATAAATTTTTTTAATTTAATAGCATTATTTATATCTACTTCCATTGTTTTTAAATTTCGATTATTAACACCAACTAATTTTGATTTAAGTACATTTGCCATCTTAATTTCTTCATGAGTATGTGTCTCTATAAGCACATCCATGCCTAAATCCATAGCTTCTTTTTCCAGTAAGATTGCATCCTCTAAATTTAGAGCTGCCATTATTAATAATATACAATCAGCACCTAACGACCTAGATTCTTTTATTTGCCAAGGATCAACTATAAAATCTTTTCTAAGAACTGGTAAATCAATTTCTTTTTTTATAATTTCAATATATTTATTATTTCCCTGAAAATATTTCTCATCAGTTAAAACAGATAAACATGAAGCGCCTCCAATTTGATAACATCTTGCAAGCTCAATTGGATCAAAATTTTTTCTTATTAATCCTTTACTTGGTGAGGCTTTTTTTATTTCTGCTATAAGATTTAATTTTTTTGCCTTATTTAGGTTTTCTATGAATTTTCTTGGTTTTTTTTGTTGATCAATTTTAGATTGAAGTTCAAATTTGTTTGTTTGATTTCTTCTAAAAGTAAATTCTTCTCTTTTATAATCTATAATTTCTCTAAGTTTTGTCATCATTTTATTTTCAGCCCTACGAATTAGTCATTTCTATCAACATTTCTAATTTTTCTAAAGCTTTTCCTTTGTCTAATGACTCTATTGATTTTAATGCACCTTCTTGAAGATTTTGAGCATTTCCGGTAGCAACTAATGCAGAAGCGGAATTTAAAATTACAACATCTCTAAACTTACTTTTTTTACCATTAAACAATTCAATAATTTCTTTAGCATTCTCTTCAGGTTCTCCACCCACAATATCAGATATTTTGGCAGTAGGAATATCAATATCAGATGGATTAATTGAAAATTGTCTTATATTCCCATTTTTAAGTTCAGCACAATAAGTCTCTCCAGTTATAGTAACTTCGTCTAAGCCGTCACTACCATTGACTATCCATGCATGAGTAGATCCAAGAGTTTTTAGTGATTCTGCAAATGGTAGAATTAGAGATTTGTCATAAACACCTAATAATTGTCTTTTTACTAATGCTGGGTTTGATAAGGGACCTAACAAATTAAATATGGTTCTTATGCCTATTTCTTGTCTTATTTTTCCAACATATTTCATTGCAATATGATGTTTGGGAGCAAGAAGAAAACAAATACCAATTTTGTCCAGACATCTCTCTACAATGTCAAGTTCACAATCAATATTTACTGATAGAGATTTCAAAACATTTGCAGCTCCTGACTTAGACGTAGCAGAATAATTTCCATGTTTTGCTACTGGAATATTTGTTCCAGCTAATACAAAAGAAACTGCAGTAGATATATTTAAAGTCCCTAAATTGTCTCCACCAGTTCCTACAACATCGATAGTATTTTCCTTAGATTTGATTTTTGAACATTTTTCTCTAAGAATTTTAGCTCCTGCTGCAATAACATTCGGGTTATGATTTTGCATTTTAATAGCTGTCAAAAACGACGATATTTGGGCATCAGTTGCTTTTCCAGACATAATAATCTCAAATGCTGATTTGCTTAGTTGATGACTCAATTCGTTTCCATCAGTAACAATTTTTAAAATATTTTTAAAATCCAAATCATAATTCATTTATTAGCTCATCCATAATTTACTTTAGGTAATTTTAAATTATAATAATATTTTTTAATAATTTAATCTATATTTCTTTATCTATCATATTTATGTGGTATTATAATACTCATTTAATTAAGTAATTGAAATTATTATAGAATACTTAGAACTTTTTAATTGACTGTTAAAGATAAAAAGGTTAACTAAACATAAATTTTATAAACCAATTTTCATTAAGGGAAGATGAAATGTCCTTAAAAGGTACTTACTCAGCAAAACCAAAAGATATTAATAAAGATTGGTTTGTTGTAGATGCAGAAGGTTTGGTCTTAGGACGCTTAGCTGTAATTATTGCAAATAGATTAAGAGGTAAGCATAAGGTTGGATATACCCCACACATGGCATGTGGTGATAATATAATCGTTGTAAATTGTGAAAAAGTTGTTTTGACTGGAAACAAGAGATCTCAAAAAACATATTATTGGCATACTGGATACCCTGGTGGCATAAAAGAAAGAAAAGCCGATAAAATTTTAGATGGTAGATTTCCAGATAGAGTGATCCGTAAAGCTGTAGAAAGAATGATTCCTCGTGGCCCACTTGGACGTCAAGTAATGAGGCAGCTATATGTTTACGCTGGCAACAAGCATCCTCATGAAGCTCAATCTCCAGTAACATTAGATGTAAAATCTATGAATAGAAAAAATAGTTAAAGGTTTAAATATGGCTGAAGAAAATAAAGAAACAAATAGTCTTAATGATTTATCTAAACTGAAAGTTGATGTCAAAGAAGAGTCCATAATTAATGACCCAAAAATTGATGCTCTTGGTAGGTCATATGCAACTGGTAGAAGGAAAGAATCTACAGCCCGTGTCTGGGTAAAGCGAGGTACAGGAAAGATCTCGATTAATGGCAAAGAAATGGTAAATTATTTTGCTAGACCAGTTCTTCAAATGCAGTTGAATTTTGTGTTTGATGTAACCGAAAGAAAAGATCAGTTTGACGTTGTTGCAACAGTTAAAGGTGGTGGATTATCTGGGCAGGCAGGAGCTGTTAGACATGGTTTAAGTAGGGCTTTATGTCTTTTTGAACCAGATCTAAGAAAGTCATTGAAAACAGCAGGAATGTTAACCAGAGATTCTAGAGTTGTTGAACGTAAAAAATATGGTAGGGCTAAAGCTAGAAAAAGTTTTCAATTTTCAAAACGATAGAGAAGTGTATATTAATTTAATTTATAAGGTGTGCAATGCACACCTTTTTTTTATCTTAAATATATTTTATAAGTAATTTGTTACTTTTAAATGAGAAGGAAATGCAATGAAACCTATAAAAATAGGAATCGCAGGGCTTGGAAATGTTGGTGAAGAGGTTGCTTATCAGTTGATTAAAGGTTTCAGAGTTCAAAAAAACTTATTCCAGATTGAGTTAGTAGCAGTTTCAGCAAGATCAAAAAATAAAAAAAGAAAAGTTGATATTAATCATCTTAAATTTTTTGATAATCCTTTAGAAATGGTGTCAGATAATAACATTAATGTGATTGTCGAATTAATCGGCGGTGATGAGGGTGTTGCAAAAGATTTATGTTTCTCTGCACTAAATAATAATAAGGCAGTTATTACTGCTAATAAGGCATTAATAGCTAAATATGGTAAAGAGTTAGCCGAAATAGCTGAAGAAAAAAATTTATTCTTTTCATTTGAAGCCTCTGTTGCAGGAGGCATTCCTATTCTCAAACTTATTAGAGAAGGATTAATAGTAAATGACATAACTAAGCTTACAGGCATTTTAAATGGAACTGCCAATTACATTTTATCCGAAATGGAAAAAGAACAAAAAAGTTTTGATATAGTTCTCAAAGAAGCACAAATCAAAGGTTTTGCTGAAGCAGATCCATCTTTTGATGTAGATGGAATTGATGCAGCGCATAAAACCATAATATTGTCAGCATTAGCTTATGGGAAAATGCCAAATGTTAATAATCTTTCAATTAAGGGAATCAGAGATATTACACTGAATGATATTTCATACTGTAACCAGTTAGGTTATAAAATAAAGTTATTAGGTAATTCTTTGTTATCTAAAAATAAAAATGGTGAAGATGAATTATGTTGTTCTATTGAGCCATGGCTTATATCAAAAAATCATGGACTTTCAAGTGTTGCTGGGGTACTGAACGCTGTCCAAATCGAGTCAAGTTTAGCTGGCTCAGTAATGATTACTGGGGCTGGGGCTGGTGGTGAACCTACCGCATCTGCTGTCTTGGCAGATATAGTTGATTATGCTAATGAAACAAAGGTTTTTTCGTTTGGAAGAAACTCAAAGGACATAAAAAGTAATTATAAAACAATACCTTTTACAAATAAATTTAAGTATTACTTAAGACTTAATGTAGAAGATAAATCTGGTGTACTAGCTGATGTTACGTCTATTTTTAAAGATTATGACTTATCAATTGAAAGCTTTATTCAAAAATCTAATCACGAAGACAAAACTGCTGAATTAGTAATAATTACTCATGAGGCTGAAGGTTCTGTGCTAAACGACTCTTTATTAAAAATATCAACTTTAGATGGGGTAATTACAAAGCCAGTTTGTTTTAGTATTTATTCTTAACAATCATAAGCATTTAATTTGACAAAAACAATATTATATAACCCAAATCCTTCAATAAATAATGCGGACTGGCAATTAATTGTTTCAAATGACTTCACAAAAAGGTCTGTAGATTATTTGAATCAAAAATATAAACTACCAAGCTTTATTTCTCCTTATCTTTTATATAAGGGTATAAATTTAGATGATTTTGACAATTTCTTTGTTCCTAGACTTAAAAACTTATTACCAGAGCCTTTTAAATTTAAAGATTTAGAAAAAGGAGTGAATAGGCTGGCGTCAGAAGTAATTGCATCGCGTCCCATAGGTATTTTTGGTGATTATGACGTGGATGGAGCTACATCTGCAGCTATATTATCAAAATATTTAGAACAATGTGGCTGTAAAACATTTATACATATACCAGATAGATTTCTAGAGGGATATGGGCCAAATGAAAAAGCTTTAAAAGGGCTTCATGAAAAAGGCTCAAAATTAATTGTTACTGTTGATTGTGGCATTTCTTCTTTTGAGCCCCTTCAAGCAATGAGTTCTGTTGATATTGATGTAATTGTAATTGATCACCATATACCTGATATAAAATTACCTCCAGCATATGCGATTATTAATCCTAAAAGAGTTGACACTGAAAAAGGCTATGAAGATTTATGTGCGGCTGGAGTGACATTTATTTTCTTAATAGGTTTGAATAGAGAATTAAGAAAACAAGGTTTTTTTAAAAATAGAAATGAACCTAATTTGTTACAATTTTTAGATTTGGTTGCGTTAGGTACAATTTGTGATGTGGTACCTTTAAATCAGCTTAATAGAGCTCTTGTAAAGCAAGGACTTTACATTATGAAAAGAAGAGAGAATGTTGGTATCAAAGCCTTGTCAGATATTAGTAAAATTAATAGTGCACCAAATACTCAGTCTATTGGTTTCTCTTTAGGTCCAAGAATTAATGCTGGAGGTAGGATTGGAAACAGTGAGCTTGGTGTAAGCCTTCTTAAAGAAAATAATGAAAGTAAAGCTATTGAAAAAGCAAGTAAACTAGATGAATTAAATAAAAAACGAAGATTTCTAACGGCTGAATTAGAAAGAAAAGTCATAGGACTAATAGAAAAAATTAAAAATGAAAATGATAATAGGGTACCAAACGCTATAGTAGTAAATGGAGAAGATTTTCATCAGGGTATAACTGGCATTGTAGCCGGCAGGATGAAAGAATTATATAACCGACCCGTATGTTTAATTTCAATTAATAATGGGATAGGAAAGGGTTCAGGTAGATCAATTTATGGTATTCCTCTTGGAGAAATTATTTTAGAAGCTTTAAATTTAAAAATAATAAAGACTGGTGGTGGACATGATATGGCTGCTGGATTTACAATTAATCCATCTCAGATTAATAATTTTAATAACTTTTTAAATGATAAAGTAAGTTATTTTATGGAAAAGGGAGTTCCAAGACTTTCACTTGTTGCGACTTCTGTTATTCCTATTTCCGCATGCACTTTGGAGATAGCTGAATGGCTTGAAAAATTGGGTCCTTGGGGTGCAGGAATGGAAGAACCAAAATTTATAGTAGCTAACTCTAAGATATCTTCATTTAGAAGATTTGGTACTAATAATGAGCATGCTTCATTTTATATAAATGACGGTTCTTCAAAAAAATTAAGAGTAAAAAAATTTAATTTATTAAATAGTGATTTAGACAAAATATTTAAAAATTACGAAAATATAAATTTTGATTTTTTAGGTAGTTTAATAATTGATACATGGAATAATTCTAAAACTATTGAGTTTATGCTTGACGATATAATTTATGCAGATGCTACTTGATTTTTAATTAAATTGTAGTTAATAAATAAAGCTAGTGGTCCCTTCGTCTAATGGTTAGGACTCAGCCCTTTCACGGCTGCAATAGGGGTTCGAATCCCCTAGGGATCACCAATTAAGTATCTGATATTTCTAGTTAAATTGTTATGATAAAGCTTTTGGTACCAATTTGGTGCCAAACAAAACTATCTCTAGCTACTGCTAATTATATCTAGCAATGGTTAGAGAAATGGCCAAGTAATGATAGAAAATCACGTTTAGTTTTTATTACTAAAAATATAAATAAAATATTATAGATGAATTATTTAAAATAATTGGAGAAAATGAGCTGAATAAAGTTTAAAAAAGAATTATATTTCTAATTAATATGTAATTATTAATTAATATTGAGAAAATCCATGAACAACAAATTACCTACTCAAAAAATTACAATGGAAAATATTGAAGAAATATATGAATATATTTTTGCACCTTATGTAAAACAACTTAAACTTTCATTTTTAGAAATAGAAGAAGGTAGGGTGGTAGCTAAATTAGAAAATTCTAGAGATTACCAATTTGTTACAGGCGCTGTGTCTGGCCAAGTTTTGATGTCTGTTATTGACACAACAATGTCTATAGCTATGAATACTTCTGTCAAATCACAAAGGGGAACCCTTTCTCAAAATAATAATTTTATTCGTCCAGCATTCGGAGATTATTTTATTATCGAAAGTATTGTTCAAAGATTTGGAAGTTCAATTGCAATTGGTGAAACTAAAGTTTACCCAGAGGACAATAAAGAAAAAATTATTTGCCATGCAACCTCAACATTCCCTCTTAAGTAATTGTATTATAATAAAATAAAAGATTTCATAATGTTGACAGTTTTTTTTTAATGTGTAAGGTTTCAAATTCTAAATAGAATTTTAATGATTATTAAAATTATTAAATCCAATATATTGTTAAAACTTATTCTTTTAAAAATATAAAATTATTATGAAAACTATTGTAGAAAAAATTAACACATCAGAATTTGAAATTAACAAGGTCCAAGAGTTGTGGGCTCAAAACGTAATAGAAATCGGAAATTTATATACCAAAAACAAAGATTATAAAACTAAAGCAAGCCTTTTTGTTAAACAATTTTATGCTTTTGATATAACTGATGTCTTATTCAAACCCACATTGGCTTCAGAAAAGCAATTTCGTTTCACTTATGATGATGCATTGTCTTATTTCATAGGTGGTTCCATTTCAGAAGATAAAGGTTTTGCGCTAAGACCATGGAAAAAAATACGTTTTGGTGAAAGAAAAATAATTTTTTCTAAAGAGACAGCTTTATCTATGGGAAATTACTTTTTTCAAAGTTTTGAAGATGCCGATGAAGTAAAAGTTGAATATACTTTTGGTTATGTAAAAGATAATGAAAACAATTTGTTAATCAATCTACATCACTCATCCATTCCATATATTAAATAAGTGTTTTAATTCAGATTTATTTTAAATTTTTAATCCAATTTACCATTGTTTTTTTTGCATGATCAGTTTGGTTTGGAGAAATAATGTCGCCAGCTAATACATGTGAAAATTTATCATCCTTATTTGAAAGTTTAACAATTTTCGTTGTACTATTTCCTCCCCACTTAGTAATAAACTCTTTAATTTTGTGAGGATTTACAACTTTATCTTCCATTGAAAAATAAAAAAGTGCAGGCTTTTTCACTGTGCTGTAATCTTTTTTATTTACTTCTCTTACTAACTTAGCCATTGGTATGAGAGCATTTGTAGGATATGACATTGTCCAATATTTTTTATTAAGGTCATTTCTAGGTTTGTGCTTCATTTTCTTACCAAGAATTAATTTTAACCAATACTCTGAAAATGGCCACGAAATCATGCCAGCAAATTTATTATTTATTCCAAAATTAGGAGATATAAATATGTATCCTAAAATTTTTTGGGAAAGCTTTTTATCTAGAGCAGATGTTACACTTATTGTTCCACCAGTTGAAGAAGAAAGTAAAATAACTTTTTCACCAATCCTTGATCCAATTTCTATTGCTTCATGTAGGTCTCTAATCCAATTTGGAATTGAGCATAGTTCCATTGCGCTTGGATTTCTTCCGTGCCCTGTTAATCTTGTGAAGAAAAGATTGGCATTTAAATCACTAGCAATTTTGTCAGGAAGAGGGCGAACTTCTTCTGAAGATGCAGTAAAGCCATGGATGTAAACTATTGAAATTGGTGTTTTAATATTTATTTCGTTAGCCCATATTATTTTTTTTGCTACACCTTCTTTAATATCTAATAAATGTTCTTCTGTTTTTTTTAAATATTCATTTATATTAGAACCAATAGAATTTGGATTAAAATCGCTAGAAAGATTTATCTGATTTGAGTTCATAGATATTAAAAAAGTTAAAGTGATAAGTAGTACAATGGGTGTAATATATTTTAAAATTATTTTGATTACTCCTTTAATTTAATATTACAATCAATTCACTATATGATAAAAAAAAATAACAAATATTAAAATAAAAATGTTAATTTACAGTGATTTGTGGCAGTATAATTTTATTATTTAAATGGTTTAATTTATGAATAATTTACCACAGATTTTCTTTAAAAATTCTGAATTGTATGAGAATAAAACATTATTTGGTTTTAAAAAACATAGCAACTGGGAGAGCCTTTCTTGGAAAAAAACTAAAGAGCTAGTTTTAGATATAAGTGCAGCCTTGTATGAAATAGGTATAAAAAAAAAGGACAAAGTATCTATTATTGCTGACAATAGTTATAAGTGGTGTGTTGTAGATTTAGCTACAATATCTTTAGGAGCAATAACTGTTCCTGGCTATACAACAAGCAATGAAGAAGAAATTTCTTACCTTTTATCTCATTCAGAAGCCAAAATAGTTTTTGTTAATGAAAAACTTTTACCACTAATTTTACAAATATTACCAAGTTTAGATAAAATTGAACATGTAATTTGTATCGATGACACAAGTACATCAAAATTTAAAAAAATTAACATTGGTTTTTATACATTGAATCAATTATTAAATCTGGGTTCAAAAAGTCATGTAAAATCAAACATAATAGAACTTTTTGTTTCTAACATTGACGAAAATGATGTGGTTTCAATTATTTATACATCTGGAACTAGTAATAAACCTAAAGGGGTAATGTTAACTCATAAATCAATTATATCTAATATACTTGGAGCAAATGAATTAGTTTCTGAAATTAAAATAAAAGAACATAAATTTTTATCTATAATTCCTTTATCACATGCTTATGAACATACTGCGGGTTTCTTCTTACCAATTTTTATAGGTGCAGAAATTTATTTTAATGAAAATCGTGACCAAATAGTAAATGATTTATTAAGTATTAAACCAACATTAATGACCGCAGTACCAAGACTTTATGAAGTTTTATATAAGAAAATAAATAACCAACTATTAAACAAAAGTAAATTTTCTCAAAAATTATTTGAAAAAACAATAACATTAGGGACAAAAAAATATAAAAAAATAAAATTAAGTTTTTTTGAAGAAGTCCAAAATATAATTTTGGATAAATTAGTAAGAAAAAAATTTCAGAGAAATTTTGGTGGAAATTTACAAGCATTTATTTCTGGAGGAGCTGCTTTGAATGAACAAGTTGGTTTGTTTTTTCAATCTCTTGGAGTTAATATTCTGCAAGGATACGGTCAAACTGAATGTTCTCCACTCATATCATGTAACCCAATAAATAATATTAAATTAGATACCGTTGGCGTTGTTATTAAGGGTCTTCAGGTTAAAATTTCTAATGAGAATGAAATTCTCGTAAAAGGAAGTTCTCTAATGAAGGGATATTGGAAAGATAAAACAAATACGGATAAAGTTTTGGTAAATGGTTGGCTTCACACTGGAGATCTTGGATCAATCGATGATGATGGATACTTGAAAATTTCCGGAAGAGCGAACGAAAT
The DNA here is from genome assembly GCA_003284565.1 of SAR116 cluster bacterium AG-321-K23. GTDB lineage: Bacteria > Pseudomonadota > Alphaproteobacteria > Puniceispirillales > Marisalimonadaceae > Marisalimonas. The sequence continues at coordinate 10,009 of QBXO01000020.1, read as the reverse complement.
GATTGTAAATTCAGGTGGTGAAAATATAGCTCCTGTTCCAATTGAAAATCTTTTACTATCATATGATGAGATTGAACAAGTAATGATTTATGGTCATAACAGACCATTTTTAATTGCCATAATTATTCCAAATGAAACCCTACTAAGTGATAACCAGAATAATTTAAAAGAAAATCTTCAAAATATTTTGAATAACGTAAATAAAGATTTATCTCAGCAAAAAAAAATTAGAAAATTTATTCATTCGAATAATGTTTTTAAAACGGATAATGGCCAATTAACACCAACACTTAAAATGAAACGACACGTAATTGCAACTTATTATAAAGACGAAATAAATAACTTATATAAGAAATCCTTCTTCTAGTTCTGTTTAGGTTTCAAAATAGTGAGATTTGATTTTTTTACTCCACAAGCAAAAGACAATCCCTTTTCTTCACTTTTAATGTTAGTTTTAGGGGTAATAATTTTATCTTTGCAAGATAGTCTAATCAAATTAATGTCTAGCGAAACAAGTTTTTGGCAATTGCAATTTATTAGATCTATTGGAAATATAGCACTACTGTTTTTAATTGCTAAATTTACTAACGGTATTCATCTTCTTTTTCCAATTAACTGGAAGCCTGTATATTTTAGAGCTGTGATGATGACAACTTGTATGTTTTGCTTCTTTGCAGCATCTCCAAAATTAAGTTTTGCGCAGATGGCGGCTGGTCTTTATACATTTCCAATTTTTGTATCTTTATTAGCAATAGTTTTTCTTAGAGAAAGGGTTGGAATTTGGAGAATTCTTGCTTTGATATTTGGAAGTTTAGGAGCTTTATTGATTTTAGAACCATGGTCTGAAAACTTTTTATTGTTACAAATATTACCTATATTGGCTGGTTTTTTCTTTGCATGTAATATTATTATTATTAGAAAATACTGCAGAGAAGAATCTGTAATGTCTTTAACATTAGCAGTAGGGGTAATGTTTTTTATTTCTGCTTCTTTGGGCATATTATTTTTTGAATATTTATATAAAGAAAATATTTATAGAGAAACAAGCCCATTTGTTTTTATAGGATGGCCATTATTAACGTTTATCGTATTTTCTTTTTGTTTATCATGCTCAGTATTAAACATTACTGGTAATATGCTTTTAGCCAAAGCTTATCAGACGGCTGAAAGTAGTTGGTTAGCACCAATGGATTATTCATATTTAGTTTTTGCAGCTATTTGGGGAAAACTATTTTTTGGAGATTGGCCTGGTTATTCAAATATACTTGGAATGTTTTTAATTGCTTTTTCTGGAATTTTTATTGCTTTTCGAGAACAGATAAAAATAAAAAATCAATTAAGAAAATAATCTTCAATATTCTGATCAAAAACCACATCAGATACATTTATTGGTCGCGTTAAAAAAAGACCATCCAAAGAAGTAACTCTGCTTAATGCGACATAAGTTTGACCAGGAGCAAATGAGCCTTTGTCTAAATCTATTACAGCTTTTTCAAAAGTTTGTCCTTGGCTTTTATGTATTGTTACAGCCCAAGCTAGCTTGATAGGGTATTGAGTAAAAGTTGCTACAACTTCATGCATAACTTGACCATCTTTAATCAAATAATCAAATTTTTCCCAAGTATCTTGTGTAATTTTATAAATTTTATTTTTAATTTTTAAATGAATAGAATCTTCTGTTAACTGAGTAACCAAACCAATTGATCCATTAACCCATCTTTTTGGAGATTTTAAGTCATTTTTAATTAGCATTACTTGAGCTCCAACTTTTAGCTCAAGAATTTCGTCAGCTGGTTTTTCTTTGAAGTCACCTGTTTCAGATGAAGCATAAGAAAATGTTTCACTGTTTATATTTTGAAGGTTAACATTATTGATTGAATCTACTCTTTTATTTGTTGGAGACAATATGATTGTCTCTGAAGGAATATCTGAATTTTGACTAACAACTCTGTTATTTAATAAAAAGAGATCATTATCATTTACGTTTCCAGACCTAATTTTGTTGAGTAAATTAATAAAATCTTCATCTTTTTGTCTAAAGACCTTCGTTAGTTCATACGTTTGAATATCACTTTCATTAAAGCATTTTGCATTAAAAAAATAATGACCATCTGGATAGAAATTATTGAAAATTTCTCTTTCATTTTCTCTTATTACTGGCGGGAGTTGATGTAAGTCTCCTAAAAGAATAATTTGAATACCCCCAAAGCTTTTATTACTATTTCTATTTGATCTAAGTGATTGATCTATAGCATCAAGAACATCACATCTTATCATAGAACACTCATCAATTAATATAGTATCAATTTTACTTATTACTTTACTTCTTAATTTTTTGATTTTTTCATTTATTAATATTCTTGGTGGAAAAAGAAAAAAAGAGTGAATGGTTTTGCCTTTTGCTTTTATTGCAGATATTCCCGTTGATGCTAATATTACAAAGTTTTTTTTTGAATTGATTCTAAAATATTCTAATAATGTTGTCTTGCCTGTGCCAGCTTTGCCAGTAATAAAAAAATTTTGTTCAGAATATTCCATTAAATTAAAAATTTCTTTGAATTCATTATCAAATTCAATTTTTTCAGGTATATCACTGTAATTATTACTTTTATTTTTCATAAGAAAATTCGTTATTATCAATAATTGAGGTCAAATGTGTCAGCATTTCATCTGGTGTAAGAAGTTCATCTAATGTTATGCAAACATCTGGTTCTTCCAAAATAGCGAATTGACTATCAACCAAGCTGTAAGGCATAAAATGATCTTTTCTATTTTTCATCCTTACCTTTGCAGTACTTTTACTAATTTTTAAATAAACTAGATGATATTCATCAACGTTCAGTATTAATCTATACTTTTCTTTTAATGCAGAACATGTAACAACTAGGTTTTGAATACTTTTCCTTTTTTTGATTTCTTCTCTAATTTTAACAAGCCAATCATATCTGTCGGCGTCATTTAACGGAATGCCTGAGCTCATCTTATTAATATTATTTTTACTGTGATAATCATCTGCTTCAATTAAAAATGCGTTTATTTTTTTTGATAACATTTTTGCAATTGTTGTTTTGCCAGAACCAGCAACACCCATTATAAGTATTGTAATAAATTTATTACTCATAAGTTTGTCCAGTAGGGGGTTATCTTGTTATTACTTTTTTTCTCTCTAATTGGATGAAGTCCAAAATAACTTCTTTGTAATTGTATTAATTCACCAATTTTATGATTTGAAAACATTTGATCATAATATGCTAGATTTGAAGATAAAACAGGGCAGGTTATACCCATTTTAATTGCATTTGAATTAAATTCTCTAACAGATTTTAATTGATCTGAGCAATTTGTTTTAATTAAATTATATAAATATTGTGGTTCAATTTTTTTATGCTTGAGGAATTCTTTTGAAATAATTTCTAAATATTTACCCTGTAAAATACATCCTGCACTCCATGATTGAAAAACATCTTCAATTTTAAAATCAAAAAAATTCCATTTATTCGATTCATTAATAATATTGAGACCTTGGTATATAGAACATGCAAAATTAAAAAAAATTATTTGTTCAAGGGAGATTTCATTATCTTTATTATTTAAAAAATACTTTTTGTTTTTAGGACTTTGGTCGTAATTATAATTAAAATTTTTTGAATTAGATCTTGCAGATACAGCTTCATAAATAGATGGAATGGCAACCCCTAAATCTAGTGCTGCTTTAATAGCCCAAACACCAGTTCCATTTTGTCCAATTTCAGGGTCAACTTCATTTATGAAATATTGATCTTTGTCATTTTTAGCATTTATTATTTCAGAAGTTATTCGCAGCAGAAACGAAGAAGAGTTAGTTTTAAGTAAATCTCTAAATTTTTTTTCAATTACATCATTATTTAGATTATAAAACTTATCTAAGATATTACTTATCTCAGCTAATACTTCCATCAGTGCATATTCAATTCCATTATGTATCAATTTCACAAAATGACCTGAACCAGCACTTCCAAAAAAAGAACAAGCCTTTTGTTTATCATTCTTTGCTGCAATATCTTCAAATATATGTCTGGTTTTATTCCATGCTTCTTTTGACCCACCAACCATTATTGCTGGCCCATTTTTAGCTCCTCTAGGTCCACCTGAAACCCCAACACCCAAAAAGTTTATCTTATGACTTTTTAATAAATTATCTCTTTCTATTGACTTTAGATAAAGTGAATTTCCAAGGTCGGCAATAATGTCTTTAGGTTCTAAAAAATTAGTTAATTCATTAATTACTTCATCTACTTTATCAGCTGGTAAGCTGAGCATTATAATTCTTGGTGAATTTACTTTGTTTATGAGTTCACTTAAAGATTTGGTTAGAAATAAATTTTGAATATTATTTTTTTTTAGATTTTTTTTAATTGTAGAATTTTGTTCATATGCATAAACTTTATGTTTTTTTGATATAATATTCTTAGCTAAATTTAATCCCATTGAACCAAGTCCAATTATTCCAATATTCATAAGACGATTTACCTTTTAGGATAAAAATAACATTTTTATTTCAAGTTGAAATATTTTTCTCTATCTGATGTGATTAATTTCTATTTATTTTAAAAAAATTAGAAATTGGGTTATAAAAAATTTCTAACATCACAAATCCTGTTATTACAAAAATTGCTATTAATTGATTGATAGTAATATCATCTTCAAGAATAAAAAATGCCAATCCTAGAGCAATCACCGGTTTTAAGAAAAACAAATAATTTCCTCTTGCGACGTCAGGAATTTTCGACAGCCCCCATAACCAAAGTATAAATGCTATACAAGTGTTCCAAACTCCAAGAGTTATGATGGATATATATTCAATATGAGTTCTATCAAAAAGATCGAATGGATTTATCCATATATTCCAAATAATACCTATAGATGGATATAAAGCTATAAAGCCAAGTACAAACGTGTATGTGGTCATCCTTATTGGTCCATATATTTGTACATAGGGTTTTACCATAACAAGATAAATCGCCCCAACTAAGGCACAACCAATAGACAAGTAAATTCCTAATATACTGTCACCAGTTCCACTAAGTTGTTCTAAGTAGCCGTCGGTAAGTAAAAAAATACATCCTAGAAAAGCGCCAATACCACTTACTATTTTTGGGGGTGTTATTTTAGTTCCTTCAATCAGACGAGCTACAAAAACAACTCCTATGGGCATTACAGTAACCATAGTAGCAACTTGAACAACAGAAGCAAAATCTAGAGCCCAATGAAACAAGAATTGTCCAAATGCCATTCCAAAAACAGAAAGAATAACAATGGAGAAAAAATCTTTTTTGAGTGGTACAATTAAGTTTCTAGATGATGGATTAATTAAACACAATATCAATAAGGCAAAGCCACCTAAACCAAACCTCCAAACAGATACTTCAACACCAGAAATACCTGAAAGTTTAACAAAAAATTCAGAACTAGCATGACCACAAACGCCTAAAAAAGCAGAAAAATAAGCTAATATTATTAAAGTTTTATTATTTTGATTCATCGATCTAAATAATTAAACTATTTTTATAATTAATTATCTTCAATTATCTTCAAAACTTTTGGTGGTGACATTGGAAGACTATATGAACGTTTCCCAATTGCTTGATAAACTGCATTAGATATAGCTGCCAGAGGTGGTACTAAAGGGACTTCACCAACACCTCTTACTCCTTGTGGATGTTTTGGATTGGGAATCTCTATTAATACTGTATCCAACATTGGTAAATCTGAACATACAGGCATTCTATAATCTAAAAACCCTGTATTATCCAAATGACCATCTTTATTGTAAATATATTCTTCACTTAAGGCCCAGCCTATACCTTGAACGCATCCACCATGAAGTTGACCTTCTACATAATCAGGATGGATAGCTTTACCAACGTCTTGAATAGATGTATATCGTTTCACTCTTACTATTCCAAGGTCCATATCTACTTCAACATCACAAATATGTGTTGCAAAGCCACCTTCAGCACCTTCAGTATTTACCTGGTATCCAGCTCCAATTGGTCCACCGGTGGCGGTAGCTTTTTCTGCTAAGTCAGCTAAAGAAAGAGGAGCAAATTTTCCTGCGTTATCTCCTGCAGGCCTTGCGGCACCGTTTTCCCATTCTATTGCTTCTTCATCAATACCCCAAATCTTAGCAGCTCTTTGTTTTAACTGATTAATTACTATTTTGGCAGATTCGGTTACAACCATTGCTGAAGCAAATAAAACTCTACTTCCTCCAGTAAGATTACTATATCCAATTGTTGCTGTGTCACCAATTAAAACAGATACTTTATCATGATGAATTCCTAACAATTCAGCAGTAATATTTGCTATTGATGCTCTTGATCCACCAATATCAGGATGTCCAGTTGTAACAACAACATTTCCATCTTCAGTAATATTTAATTGTGCACTCGACTCTCCTCCAGCGTTAAACCAAAATCCACTTGCAACACCACGCCCTTGATGCTTTCCTAAAGGGGCTTTGTAATGAGGATGATTAATTGCAGCCTCTACTGTTTCTAAATAACCCATTTGTGGATAAGTTGGTCCGTGCACAGCTTGAGTTCCTTCTTTAGCAGCATTAATTTTTCTTAAATCTAAAGGACACATACCGAGTTTTTCTGCAATTTCGTCCAAAACACATTCAACTCCATACGCTCCTATAGGAGCTCCAGGGGCTCTATACGCAGCTACCTTACATCTATTTGACACAACGTCGTATCCAAAAGTATGAGCATTAGGTATATCATATGGTGCAAGAGAACAGCCTACAGCACCCCTTATTGGCGAACCAGGAAATGCTCCTGCTTGTAGATAAAAAATACCTTGTGCTGCAACAATTTTTCCATCCTTAGTCACACCTATTTTTACTTTACTTTTAGAACCAGATGTTGGACCAGAGGCTCTCATTGTATCTTCTCTGTTCATAACAATTTTAACTGGACGACCTGTTTTTTGTGATAAGATAGTAGCTAATGGTTCAAGGTAAACTATAGTTTTGCCACCAAATCCTCCACCAATTTCAGCTGGAATAGCTCTAATGTTACTTTGTGGTATACCAGTTAAGTAAGAAGTCATTGCTCTTACCATAAATTGGCCTTGGCTTGAACTCCATATAGTAGCTCTACCATCCGCAGCAACACTAACTAAACATGAATGTGTTTCTAAATAACCTTGATGAACTGCTTCAGTTTTGAATTCTCTTTCAATAATAACATCAGCTTTTGAAAAACCTTCTTCAAGATTACCTTTTTTATGTTCAAGAGTTCCAGCTATATTTGAGGGCTTTCCATCAAATTCAATATGGTCATGTAAAATAGGAGCATCAGGTTTTATTGCATCATCAATTTCGATTGCCCATGGTAAAACTTCATACTCTACTTCGATTAATTCACATGCTTTTTCTGCTATTGCCTCAGTAGTTGCTGCAACTGCAGCAAGGGGATGGCCATGAAAAAGTACTTTATCTCTAGCCATTACATTTCTACACATCCAGCGCATATCTTGAATTCCTAATAAAACCGGTGTGTCGAGTGGGAAGTCAACTACATCTTTTGAAGTTATTACAGCTTTAACTCCTTCCAATGCCTCCGCCTTTTTTGTGTTAATGGATAGTATTTTAGCATGAGGATGAGGACTTCTTAGCACATGACCCCAAATCATACCTGGCATCGAAGTGTCTGATGAATATTGAGCTCGACCTGTAACTTTATCAGCACCATCAGGTCTTACAGTGTTTTTACCAATCCATTTATTACTTATTTCATTCATTAAGCATTCTCCTTGATTTCATCAGCAACTTCTAGTACAGCTTTAACAATTTTGTCATATCCAGTACATCTGCATAAATTGCCAGCCAGCCAATACCTTACTTCTGTTTCTGTTGGTGATGGATTATGATCTAAGAGTGCTTTAGAGGCCATTAAAAAACCAGGTGTGCAAATACCACATTGAAGTGCAGCTTTTTCAAGAAATTTTTGTTGCAAAGCATGTAATTTACCACCTTCTGACATACCCTCTATCGTTTCAATGCTGCTACCTTCTGCTTCTGCAGCTAACATTAGGCAGGAACATACAAGCTCTTCATCTAATATAATGCTGCATGAACCGCAATCACCTGAACCACAACTTTCTTTAGAGCCAGTAAGATTTAACTGATTTCTTAAAACATTTAACATTGTATCATGAGGCTCACATAAATACTCAACGTTTTCATTATTAATTTTCGTAGAAACTTGAATCTTTCCCATATTTAATTTCCTATAATTCTATCAACTGCAATATTAGTAGTCCTTTTAAACAAAACTCCTGCAACTTTTGTTCTATATTCAATTGTTCCTCTTTTATCATTAATTGGATTGCATGCATCCATGCATATTTTTGATACTTTATCTAGAGTATATTCATCTAAACTGGATCCAACCATTATTTCTGTTGCTTCTTTTATTAATAATGGTGTTGGGGCAACAGCACCTAATGAAACTCTGGCGTTTGTACATATACCATTGACCATTGAAATATTCACTCCACATCCAACAACTGCGATGTCCATTTCTGTTCTAGGTGTCATCCTTAAGTAAGCATCAGAAGAGTTTTTGTTTCGCTTTGGAAATTTAAGACTAACTAGCATTTGCCCATTTTCTAATATTGTTTTACCTGGTCCCAAGTGAAAATTTTCAATAGGTATTTCTTTTCTTCCTTCGGGTCCAGCTATTACTGCTTTACATCCAGCTGCAATTAATGCTGGCACACTATCACCAGCAGGTGAGCCATTACATAAATTTCCCCCAAGAGAAGCCCTTCCTTGTATTTGTTCTGAACCAATGAGCCTAAATGCTTCCAGAACACCTGGCCAAAGTTTAGCAAATTTAGGATTTCTATTTAGGTTTGCACCGGAAACAGAGGCGCCTACCATAAACTCATTGTCAGAAATTTCTTTAATAGAGTTTAGTTCAACAATTTTTTTTATGTCTATAACTAAATTAGGTTTTCTAATACCACTTTTGATTTGAACTAATAAGTCTGTTCCACCAGCCAAGAAACGTGCTGATCCATTAGCTTTTGCATGAGCATCAACAGCTTCATCTATAGTTTTTGCAGCTAGGTATTGTGTGTCTGACATTTTATCTCCCAAAGATTAAATTTGAATATAAAGAAAAAAGAATTATAAACAAAATAACAATTTATTTTTTCTTATTCAATATATTTAAATTTTAAAGCACAAAAATTTATGAAAATTTTAACCAATCCTCATTTTCTATTAACACTTACGTCTATTTTTTGGGCTTTCAATACTATAGCAGGTAGAGCAGCAGTTGGCGAGGTTTCTCCATTATTAATAGTAAGTGTAAGGTGGTTCTTTGTTTCAATAATATTATCAATTTTATGCAGAAATCAATTGAAAGAAATATGGAGTATTGTAAATAAAAGACTTAAATGGATTATTTTTATGGGTTTATTTGGTTTTACAGGTTTTAACTCTGCATATTATATCGCGGCTCACAATACTATAGCAATAAACTTAGGTTTGGTTCAAGGAACAATGCCAGCATTTATAATTATAATTGCATGGGTTTGGTTAAAAGATAAAATAAATTTAACTCAATTTTTAGGGGTATTAATTACATTTATAGCTGTATTGATAGTAGTTAGTGCTGGAAATCTAAGTTTATTGCTTAACTTAGAATTAAATAATGGTGATATTATAATGATTTTTGCCTGCTCCTTATATGCAGTATATGCAGTAGGTTTAAGAAAAAAACCTAAAATTGGGGCGCTTCCTTTACTTACTTTTTTTGCATATGTAGCTTTTTTAGGTTCAATTCCTGGGTTGATTTTTGAATTTTTTTCAAATCAGTTTATACTTCCTGGATATAGAGGGTGTATAATATTAGGTGTAATAATTATTTTTCCATCATTTTTAGCTCAAATCTTTTTTATGAAGGGTGTTGAAAAAATAGGTCCTTCACGGTCTGGATTATATACAAATCTA